>NZ_JBEXDB010000018.1:0-195517 GCF_040605575.1 Streptomyces sp. NPDC005566
CGCCCGGTTACATTCCGAACCCGGAAGCTAAGCCTTTCAGCGCCGATGGTACTGCAGGGGGGACCCTGTGGGAGAGTAGGACGCCGCCGAACAATTATTCCGGGAAAGCCCCGTGCCCTTGTGGCACGGGGCTTTTCTGCGTTCTGAACCCGTTCACGACCCCTTTCGGGTTGTCAGGCCATGTCAGGCCGGGGTCACCAGGTGCGTGTCGTAGGCCAGGATGACCGCCTGGACGCGGTCTCTCGCTCCCGTTTTCGCGAGGATGCGCGTGACGTGCGTCTTCACGGTCGATTCTGCGAGGTGGAGCCGCTCGGCGATCTCCGTGTTGCTCCAGCCCTGCCCGATGACGGTGAGGATTTCTCTTTCCCGTCCGGTGAGCGAAGCGATCCGCGTGTCCTGGGTGGCGGAACCGCCGGGGGCGGACGGCAGATGCTGTACGTACGCGTCCAGGAGTCGGCGGGTCAGGCTCGGGGCGACCACCGCGTCACCGCCGGCCACGGCCCGGATGCCGGAGAGGAGTTCCTCCGGCAGGGCATCCTTCACCAGGAAGCCGCTGGCGCCTGCGCGCAGCCCGTCGTACGCGTACCGGTCCAGGTCGAACGTGGTGACGATCAGGACGCGGGTGGGGGCACCGGCCCTGACGATGCGCCGGGTGGCTTCGATGCCGTCCAGCAGGGGCATGCGGATGTCCATCAGCGCGACGTCCGGCTGATGCCGGGCGACCAGCTGGAGTGCCTCGTGGCCGTTGGCGGCTTCGCCGACGACCGTCATGTCGTCCTGGCTCTCCAACAGCATGCGGAAGCCGAAGCGTTGCATCGCCTGGTCGTCGGCGATGAGCACGGTGGTCACGAGGGGGAGTCCTCCAGAGGGAGTCGGAGCCGTACCTGCCAGCCGGTCGTGGTGGGCGGGCCCGCTTCGAGTGTGCCGTCGTAGAGGGAAGCGCGTTCCCGCATCCCGGTGATTCCCTGCGCGGTGCCGTCGGGTGGGACGGGTTCGTGTCGCGGGGTGCCGTTGTCGGTGATCAGGGCTTCGAGCTCCGTCGCCCGGTAGGTCAGGGTGACCTCCGCCGCGAGGCCCGGGTGCGGGCCGCCGTGTTTCAGCGTGTTGGTGAGGGCCTCCTGCACCACCCGGTAGACCGTCAGTTGCCTGCCTGCGGTGAGTGCTTCGGGCGGAGGCGTCCCGTGGCGGTGGAGACGTACCGGGAGGCCCGCTCGTCGTACACCCGCGAGCAGGGCGTCCATGTCGTCCAGGGTGGGTTGCGGGGTGCGGTCGGCCTCGGCGGGTCGGTCGCGCAGGACACCGAGCAGCCGGCGGAGTTCACCGAGGGCCTGACGGCTCGTCGTTCCGATGGCTTCCAGGGCCTGGGCGGCGTGTTCGGGGCTCTTGGCCGCGGCGTAGGAGCCGCCGTCCGCGAGGCCCGTGATGACGGACAGGTTGTGGCCGATGATGTCGTGCATCTCCCGGGCGATCCGGGTGCGTTCGGCGGCGGCCGCGAGGCGGGCCTGCTGGTCGCGTTCGAGTTCCAGGCGGTTGGCGCGGTCGACGAGGGCCTCGGTGTACTCCTTGCGCGTACGGCCCACGATGCCGAGCAGGGCCGCGAACGCGAACGCCAAGAGGTGCGGGAGGAAAAGCCGGTCCAAGCCGTCCGGGAAGTGGCCCGAGGCGATCACGAGCGGGGCGATCACGATCGCGCCGGACCATGCCAGGGCGCGCAGCTGCAGCCGCACCGCGATGTTGAAGACCACGATCTCCTGGAGGAACGCGGCTTGGATGACCGCCCCCGACCAGACGTTGATCAGCGAGAACGGGGCCATGAACACGAGCACGGCCAGGGGGTGGCTGCGGCGCCACAGCAGCGGGGCGGAGAACGCCACGCTCATCGTGAGGACCAGCGGCGCGGGCACGTCCGGGTCGACGGCTACGGTGCGCCAGCCGCCGGATGAGATGTCGAGGACGGCGAACAGCACCCAGAAGGCCGCTGTCAGCGCGTTCCAGACGACGGGCCGGCGCCGGTCGTACGCGCGGACGCGCTGGAGCAGGCGCTGGATGTGCCCGGTGAGCGGGGCGGGGCCGGCGAGCCGGTTCGTGTCGTCGTCGTCCGTCACGCGTACATCCTCGCCTCCGGGCCCGGCGGGCGTCATGCGTCGCGGCGTCGCAGGAGCAGGGCTGCCGCTCCGAGGACTGCCGCGCACCACAGCACGAGGGCGACCAGGGCTCCGCCGACGGGTGCGGCGCCGGGGAGCGGGGTCGCGGAGCCGAGTACGCCTGCGGCCTGGGTGGGGAAGTAGCGGACGGCGGCTTCCACCGCGTCGTACGGGAGCATGGTCAGGACCTCCGGAAGGACCATCACGCCTCCGATGAAGGCGCCGATCGCTCCCGGTACCGAGCGGATCAGGGCGCCGAGTGCGAGGGCGATCAGGCTCAGGAACGTGGTGCCGGCGGCGTTGCCCAGCACCGCGCCGAGCACGGCCGGTTCGGTGAGGGAGGCGGCCTGGTCGGTGTCGTGGAGGAAGAGCTGGGCGGCGGCGAAGGTGATGAGTGCGGTGCCGGCCATGACGGTGAAGACGGTGACGGTGAAGACCGCTGCCTTGGCCCACAGGACGGGGAGTCTCGTGGGTACGGCGGTGAGGGTGGCGCGGATCATGCCGGTCGAGTACTCGCCCGCGGTGACCAGGATGCCGAGCACGACGGTGCAGAGCGTGCCGAGTGTGGAGCCGAACAGGACCAGGATGACCGTGTCGACGTCCGAGTCGCCGCCGTCGGACGTGTAGGTGGCGCCCATGATGATGCCGACGGACAGGACGAGGGCGGCGGCGGAGCCCAGGGTGATCCAGCTGGAACGCAGGGTCCGGAGCTTGTGCGCTTCGGAGCGCAGGACCCGGGCCGGGGTGACGCGGTACGCCGGGGTGGGTGCGGGGGCGGTGGTCATGCGGGGACTCCGGTCGGTTCGGGGGCGGTGATCCGGTACTCGACCGACTCCTGGGTGAGGTCCATGAAGGCCTGCTCCAGGGAGGCGGTGCGCGGGGTGAGTTCGTACAGCGGGATGGCGTGGGCGGCGGCGAGGCGGCCGATGTGTGCCGCGTCCGTGCCGCGGACCTCCAGCTGTCCGGGTTCCGCGCCCGGGGCGTGGGTGATGTCGATGCCGGGTCCCCCGAGGAGTGCGCGCAGCGCCGGGGCCTGTGGGGTGACGACCGTGACCGAGGCGCCGCCCGCCGTGGCCACGAAGTCGGCGACGGTGGTGTCCGCGAGGAGCCGGCCGCGTCCGATGACGACCAGGTGGTCGGCGGTGAGGGCCGTCTCGCTCATCAGGTGCGAGGAGACGAACACCGTACGGCCCTGTTGGGCCAGGGACTTGAGCAGGTTGCGGATCCAGAGGACGCCTTCCGGGTCGAGGCCGTTGACGGGCTCGTCCAGGATGAGGGTGGCCGGGTCGCCGAGGAGCGCGGCGGCGATGCCGAGCCGTTGGCCCATGCCCAGTGAGAAGCCCTTGACGCGTGTGTGGGCGACCGCGGTCAGGCCGGCCAGGTCGAGGACGTGTTCGACGCGGCTGCGCGGGATGCCGTGGGTGTGGGCGAGCGCCATCAGGTGGTTGAAGGCGGTCCTGCCGGGGTGGACGGAACGGGCCTCCAGCAGGGCGCCGACCTCGGTGAGGGGTGCGCTGTGGGTGGCGTACGCGCGACCGCCGACCGTTGAACGGCCGCGGGTGGGGGCGTCCAGGCCGAGGAGCATGCGCATGGTCGTGGACTTCCCGGCGCCGTTGGGGCCGAGGAAGCCGGTGACGGTACCGGGCCGGACCGTGAAGTCGAGGTCCTGGACGACGGTGGTGTCGCCGTAGCGTTTGCTGAGTTCGTATGCCCTGATCATGCGGCCGACGCTACGGAGCGGGCCGCCGGTGGTCGTCCGACCGGGGGCGGGACGCCGGTGCTGCCGTAGTACCGGGGTACGACGCGGGGGCGCCGCTACTTCTGCGGTCCGGCCTGTCCTTCGATGACGGGTGTGAGTCCGTCGAGGAGGGCCTTGAGGCCGAGCTCGAAGAGTGTGTCCAGGCGCAGGTCGTAGCCGTCCTCGAAAGCCCCGACCACCTTGGCGAAGGTCGGGAAGCGGCCGGAGTCCACCAGGTTCTTGAGGGTGGAGGCGCGGCTGTCCATCCACTGGTCCTCCGACTGGCCCGTGGTGGCTGCGGCGTTCGCCTCCCGCTCGAGGTGCACCGCAAGGCCCTGGACGTGGCTGTAGAGCAGTACGTGGATGTCGAACAGCTGGGTGGGCGCGAGGCCGTGACCGTCCAGGGCACTCAGCGACCATTCGCCGTGGACCATCAGATTGGGCACCAGCAGGGGGCGGGTGAGGGAGTCGAGCTGGGCCAGCCACGGGTGCTTGCGGTGCAGGGTCCACAGGGTTCGCGCGCCGAGCTCCGCGCGGGCGCGCCAGCCCTGCGGAACGTCGGCGGGGTAGAACGTCTCGCCGAACGCGGCGTCGGCCATGAGCAGGACCAGGTCGTCCTTGCTGGGCACGTACCGGTAGGGCGTCATGGCGGCGACTCCGAGCCGGGCCGCGATGCCGCGCATGGAGAGCGCCGAGAGCCCTTCGGTGTCGGCGATGTCGACGGCGGTGCGGACGATGCGCTCGAGGGTCAGCTCCTGATCGTCGGACGGGGCGGAGAAGGCCGTGGAGGAGGACGGGGCAGGGGTCTGACGCTTGCGGGGCGGTGCGAGGGGGGCGGCCGCGGCAACGACCGTGCCGGTCCTGGGCCGGGCCTCGACCAGTCCCTCCAGGCGCAGGGTGGTCAGGGCCTTGGTGGCGGTGGCGAGCGCGACGCCCCAGTCCTTGGCGATCTGACGGGTCGAGGGGACCCGGTCCCCGGGGGCCAGTTCGCCGTCCCGGATGCGCCGCCGGATCTCGGCAGCGATGCGCAGGTACGGCGGCTCCCCCCGCACGGCTGTGGGCTTCGTCACGCTCCTGCACCTACCTCTCCTGTACTAGTGCAGAGGGTAGCAGCGGGAATGTGGATCCCATGGCAACTGCCCTAGTACAGGGGAGTTCTAGGCCCGGTTGAGGCGATCGCGCGTACGTCGTACGTTCAGTCGCGTACACCGTACGAAAGGAGCTTCTGATGCACACTGTTCTGATCTCCGGCGGCGGCATCGCCGGGCCGGCACTCGCCCACTGGCTGCGCGGCCACGGCTTCGGGGTCACCGTCGTCGAACGCGGGACGGGCCCCCGCGCCGGCGGGCAGGCCGTGGATGTGCGGGGTGTCGCACTCGATGTCGTCGAGCGGATGGGCCTGCTGGAGCGGGCGAGGCAGGTCCGTACCCGCATGCGCGGGATGTCGGTCCTCGACCCGGAGGGTCAGGAGATCCACCGGTCCACGGAGGCGACCTTCAGCAGCGGGCGCCTCGACAGCGAAGACATCGAGGTGCTGCGCGACGATTTGGTGGACCTCGTGCACGAGCACACGCAGGAAGGTGTCGAGTACCTCTTCGGCAACAGCATCACCGCGCTCGACGAGGACGGGGCGGGTGTCGAGGTCGGCTTCGCGCACGGGCCGTCCCGCCGTTTCGACCTCGTGGTCGGGGCCGACGGGCTGCACTCGGCGGTACGGCGTCTGGCCTTCGGGCCGGAGGAACGCTTCGCGCACCATCTGGGCAGCTATCTGTCGGTGTTCCGCGCGGACAACTTCCTCGACCTGGACAACTGGCAGATGTGGCTGAACGACGGCGACGTGGGCTTCGGCATCATGCCCGTACGCGACAACTCCGAGCTCAGGGTCGCCTTCGGCTTCGAGTCCGGCCCGCTCGCCCACGACACCGGTGCACTTCGGCGCATCGTGGTGGACAGGCTCGCGTCCTTGCGTTGGGAGGGTCCGCGCCTGGCCGAGGCCGCGCAGGCGGCGCCCGACTTCTACTGCGACGCCATGGCGCAGATCCGTATGGACCACTGGTCGCGCGGCCGGGTGGCCCTGCTCGGCGATGCAGGCTACTGCCCTTCCCCGCTCTCCGGGCAGGGAACCAGCCTGGCTCTCGTGGGCGCCCATGTGCTGGCCGACTCCCTGGCCCGGGCGCAGGGCGACCACACCGCCGCGTACGCCCGCTACGAGGAGCGGATGCGCCCCTTCGTCACCCTCAACCAGGACCTGGCCACCGAGAACCCCGGCGGTCCGGCCTCCGAGGAGTCCGTCACGCGCGCCAAGAACGCCTTCGCGCTGGACAGCTGAGAAGGCGGTGGAATCCCGTTTGCCTGGACACGTGCGGCGGGGCACCATCGCCGGATGGAACACGTCATACGAGCGGTGAGGGCTGAGGAATGGCCCCTGGCCAGGGAGATCCGGCTGGACGCCCTGCAGGATCCCGTCGCGTCGGTCGCGTTCGCGGAGACGTACGAGCACGCGACCGCCATGCCCGACGCGTTCTGGCAGCAGCGGACGACGGATGCCGCCGACGGTGCGCAGGTCCGGCAGTTCATCGCCGAGGCACCTGACGGCCGGTGGGTGGGTACCGCATCGGTGCTCGTGGAGCGGCCCGCGCAGGAGGTGCGCTTCGGGGAGGCTGCCGAGGTCGACCAGGCACATGTGGTCGGGGTGTTCGTGCGGCCCGAGGCGAGGGGGAGCGGTGTGGTCGACGCGCTGTTCGGGGCGGCTGTCGACTGGGCCTGGTCGCTGTCCGCGCCCCGTGTCCAGCGGGTGCGGCTGTACGTCCACGAGCACAACCCCCGGGCCGCGGCGTTCTACCGGAGGTTCGGCTTCGTGCCGTCGGGGCGCACCGTGCCCGCGCCGCACGATCCGGCCGCGCGCGAACTGGAGTACGTGATCGAGCGGGCCTAGCGGCTGTGTGACCTGGGGGATTTCGGTGGGCTCAGCGGATGCCGGTGCCGGGGGGCTGCAGTTGCTGTGTCCAGCGGGCCCGGCCCTGTTCCTGCGAGCGGAGCAGGACCAGGGTCGGCATCCCGTGGTCCTCACCGGTCGACAGCAGCTCCGGGAGCTGGGGAAGCGGAGCCACGGCTGCGACGTCGTCGAGGACGAGGGTCATTGGTGGGTCGAGCCGACCGTCGGTTGACCGTGCGGCCATGCGGCGGCCGTGCTCGACCACGTGTGAGGCGAGTGCGGTGAGCAGGGGCATCGCACCGGGACGGTGGCGGGGATCCTCGATGGGTTCGCCGACCACAAAGAGCGTTCCCCCCTCACGCGCAAAAGATTCCAGTGCGAGCGAATCGGATCGGTTGGGTGTGCAGGCTTCGCGGATGTGGACCGAGGAGAGGGCCGCGAAGGCCCGTACGGTCAGTTCCTGTGCGCTCTCGCGGCGTTCGGGGTATGCCGTGAGCGCCGACTCCAGCAGTCCGGCGAGTCCGGAGGCGGCCTTGGGGTGGGTACGGAGCAGGCGCACCGGTTCGTGGGCGCTGCCGCCGGACGCCCAGCGGTGGACCTGGCGGAAGGGGCGGCCGTCCACGGCCGCGGCGTGCAGCCAGCACTGCAGAAGCGTTTCGGCGGTGTCGGCCATGGAGCTGTCGGCCCTGGCCGACGGGCGCACCGGGGCGAGCAGGGCGGCGGCCCGGGCGGCCGCGGTGGCGGGGTCCTCGCAGCCGGCGGTTGGCGCCCAGTGGAGGCGGGCCGGGGTGTCGCAGAGATGGCCCGGGTCGTAGACGAGGACCGGACCGAGCTTGCTGCGGGCGTCCTTCGTCTCGGCCCAGACCGTGGGGTCGGACGTGACGACGAGCGCCGGGCCGCCGGCCTCCCGGATGGCCTGGACGACGGTGGGGCGGCGGGTGGCGGCGGTGCCGTAGACGAGGAGAGGGGTGCGGGGAGAGGGGACGGACGCGGGAGCGGGCTCGCGCTCGTACTCGCGGACGGGGGCGGGGACCGCTTCGACGAACGCGGGGGCCGGCGCAGCGGGACGTACCGGCTCGGGCTCGGGTTCCGCACGGCGAACGGCCTCGCGCTCGGGCTCGTACGTTCCGGCCCCCGCGGCCCTCTGCTTCCGCACCATCCGCCAGCGGGCCACCACGCCCACCACGAACACCGTCAGGACCACCAGCACCATCAGCTCGCCGATGAACAGGCCCCAGAACAGGCCGTACCCGGAGAGCTCGCCCGCCGGGGTGTCGGGCCAGGCCGCCGGAAGGTTCTGCGGGTCGGTGACCAGCGCGCGCAGGGCCAACGGCGTCCGCATGAAGGTGACGGCCGTCGGCCAGGCGCCGTGCGCGAACAGTCCGGCCAGCCCCGTGGCCGTCCAGGCCAGCACCGTCAGCCCGAACATGAAGGCCAGGAGGCCGATCAGCAGACCGTCCGGGATGCCGCCCTGTCCCTCGCCGCCGCGCTCCGTACGGGATGGTGCCTGGCGTGCCATGTCATGCCACCGTTGACTCGGACGACTCGTTCAGCCGGTGCTGGTGCTCGATCCGCGCCGCCCGCTGCTCCGCCTCCAGCTCTGCGGCCCGGATGTCCTCCGGGAGCATGTCGGACGTCGAACCCTCTGTCATCGCACGGTCGGTGAACACCAGGGGGCGTTCCGCTTCGGTGATCAGGTGCTTGACGACCTGCACGTTGCCGTTGACGTCCCAGACCGCGATGCCAGGGGTCAGCGTCGGGATGATCTCGACCGCCCACCTGGGCAGGCCGATCACCTTGCCCGTCGCTCTGGCCTCGTCGGCCTTCTGGGCGTAGATCGTCCGCGTCGACGCCATCTTCAGGATGGCCGCCGCCTCCTTCGCAGCGGCCCCGTCGACGACATCGCTGAGGTGGTGGACCACCGCCACGAAGGACAGCCCGAGCCGTCGCCCGAACTTCAGCAGTCGCTGGAAGAGCTGCGCCACGAAAGGAGAGTTGATGATGTGCCAGGCCTCTTCGACCAGGAAGATGCGCTTCTTCCGGTCGGGGCGGATCCAGGTGTGCTCCAGCCAGACGCCGACGATCGCCATCAGGATCGGCATCGCGATGGAGTTGCGGTCGATGTGCGAGAGGTCGAAGACGATCAGCGGTGCGTCGAGGTCGATACCGATCGTCGTCGGGCCGTCGAACATGCCGCGCAGGTCACCGTCGACCAGCCGGTCCAGGACGAGGGCGACGTCCAGGCCCCAGGCCCGTACATCGTCTATGTCGACGTTCATCGCCTCGGCCGACTCGGGCTCCGGGTGGCGCAGTTGTTCCACGATGTCCATCAGGACCGGCTGGCGGTCGGTGATGGTGTCGTTCACGTACGCGTGCGCGACCTTGAGCGCGAAGCCGGAACGCTCGTCGAGGCCGTGGCCCATGGCGACTTCGATGATCGTGCGGAGCAGGGCGAGCTGGCCGGTCGTGGTGATCGACGGGTCGAGCGGGTTGAGCCGGATGCCGTCGTTCAGCGCGGCGGTCGGGTCCAGCCGGATGGGGGTTATACCCAGCTCCTGGGCGATGAGGTTCCACTCGCCGACACCGTCCTCGCCCTGGGCGTCCAGGACGACGACCTGGCGGTCGCGGAAGCGGAGCTGGCGCAGGACGTACGTCTTCTCCAGCGCGGACTTGCCGTTGCCGGACTCGCCGAGCACCAGCCAGTGCGGGGCGGGAAGCTGCTGTCCGTACAACTGGAAGGGGTCGTAGATGTAGCCCTTGCCGGAGTACACCTCACGCCCGATGATCACGCCGGAGTCGCCGAGGCCGGGCGCGGCGGTCGGCAGGTAGACGGCCTGGGCCTGGCCCGTCGACGTACGGACCGGCAGCCGGGTCGTCTCCACCTTCCCGAACAGGAAAGCGGTGAAGGCATCCGACAACGCGGACAGCGGGTCTCGCATGGCGTGACTGCCCTGCCTCTCGGTTGGTGGTCAGCGGCGGATGCCGGTGGCGAACGGCAGGGTGTTCACGAAGGCGCGATGGTGCTCACGGTCGCACCACTCCAGCTTCAGGTACGACTTGCCGGCCGAGGCCCGGATCGTCCGCTTGTCGCGGGCGAGGGCTTCGGGCGACCGGGACGACACGGTGATGTACCCCACCAGGTTCACCCCGGCCGCACCGCTCGCCAGATCTTCACCCCGCTGGTCGAGCCGGCCGTGCGCGGCGATGTCGCGCGGGTCCACGGTGCGGTTCATCTTGGCCTGGCGGCTCGCCTCGGCCTCGTCGTTCGTCTTCTCCGTCAGCATCCGCTCGATGGCGACCTCCGTGGGCTCGAGGTCCATGCAGACCGCGACCGTACGGATGACGTCGGGCGTGTGGACGAGGAGAGGGGCCAGGAAGTTGACGCCGACGGGCGTCATGGGCCATTCCTTCACCCAGGCCGTGGCATGGCACCAGGGGGCGCGGGTCGTCGACTCACGGGTCTTCGCCTGCAGGAACGTGGGTTCGACCGCGTCCAGTTCGGCCGGCCAGGCGTTGCGCTTCGTCATGGCCTGGATGTGGTCCATGGGGTGGTCCGGGTCGTACATCGAGTGCACGAGCGAGGCCAGCCGGCTCTGGCCGAGCGGCTGGCGGACCCGGATGTCCGCCTCGGCGAGACGTGCGCAGATGTCCGTGAGCTCGCGTGCCATGACGACGGCGAGCCCGGCGTCACGGTCGAGCTTGCGGCGGCCCTGGGGGCGGACCGCACGGGCCATGGCGTTTGCCTCGGCGGCCAGATCGCGGCTGTAGTGCATGCAGGCGACGAGATAAGCGCGGTGCTGCTCGCTGGAGGTGGAGACCATCGACTGGAGCTGGTCGTAGGACTCCTGGAGCCAGCCCGGCGCGGCCTTGTCGCCGCGCTGGGCGACGTCCTTCGCGTGGGCGTCGGGGTCGGCGGGGAGCGTTCGGGCCAGCATCTGGATGCGGGTCACGAAGCCGTCGCCGTTGGCCACATGCTTGAGCAGGGTGCCGAACCTGTCGACCAGGGCCTCCTGGTCCTCGCTGTCGCGCAGACCGACACCGGGGCCCTCGATCTCGATCGCGGCGGTGACGGTCCGGCGGTCGGCGTGCAGGAGCACGGCGATCTCGTCCGGTCCGAACGGCGCGGCGAGCCAGCTGATCCGGCCGATGCCGGGCGGCGGGCCGATCTCCACCTCACGCCCGTCGGCGCTGACACCCGCCTCCATGGCGGTGGAACGGTAGGCCGTACCGCGGCGCAGGGTGCGCTTGAAACTGCGGTTGATTTCGAACCACTTGTAGAAGGTGCGGCCCTTGTAGGGGACGTACACGACGGCCAGGGCCAGCATGGGGAAGCCCATGAGGGCCACGATCCGCAGGGAGAGGACCGGGACGAGGAGCCCGCTCATCATGCCGAGGAACGCACCGACGATGATCAGCGCGATCTCGCCCGTCTCACGGTTCTTGCCGACGATCGCGTTCGGCCTGGCGCGGCCGATGAGATACGTACGGCGGGGCGCGATCGTGTGGGACTGGGTCGTCAACGCCCGCCACCTCCTGTGCTCGTGCTACCTGTGCTGCCTGAACCGCCGCCTCGCGAGGAGCGGCTGCCGTGGGGGGTTCCGAAGGTGGGCCCGGACCCGCTGCGGGGCGGAGGTGCGGCGGAGGGGACAGATCCGCCGCCGACCCCGCTCCCCGAACCGCGGGAGCTGTGCGCGGCCACGCCGCCGCTGGCGGGGTTGGCGGGGCGGGCACCGCCGCCTCCACCGCCTCCCTCGCCGCCGCGTCCGCTGTGGGTCTTGATGCCCTGGGAGACGAGCGCGGCCGGGGAGCTGATCAGCGCGGCGGCCTGGGAGCCGTCGGTGGCCTGCTTGCGGTTGGTACGGGCGCCCTGGATCTCGTCGCCGAAACCGGGGACGAAGCGGTAGATCATCGCGGACGCGAAGATGGCCAGCAGGATGATGGCGAGCCCGGACACGACCGCGGACATGGCGTTCGGCCCGTCGTCCTCGGAGAGCGCACCGGCCAGGCCGAGCACGATCACGATGACCGGCTTGACCATGATCACGGCGATCATGATGCCTGCCCAGCGGCGGACGTGGCCCCACATGTTCTTGTCGACGAGCCCGGCGTAGACGACGACGCCGAGCAGGGCGCCGACGTAGAGCAGGGCAGCCCGGATGACGAGCTCCAGCCACAGGATTCCGGCGGCGAGGATCGACACGAGCGACACGACGATCAGCATGATCGGGCCGCCGCCGATGTCGGTGCCCTTCTTGAGGGCCTCGGCGAACGAACCGAAGAAGACGTCGGTCTGGCCGCCGGTGGCCGTCGCGATGCCTTCGGTCACGCCGTCGGTCGCGGAGACGACGGTGTAGAGGATGAGCGGCGTGAACGCGGAAGCCAGGACGGTCAGCCAGAGGAAGCCGATGGCCTCGGAGATCGCGGTGGTCAGCGGAACGCCGCGGATCGCGCGCTTGGCCACGGCGAGGAGCCACAGGACGAGCGTGAGGATGGTGGAGGCCGCGAAGACGACGGCGTACTGCTGGAGGAACCGCTGGTTCGTGAAGTCGACGGTGGCGGTGCCCTCCACGGCCTCACTGAGCTTGCCGACGGTCCAGGACGCGGCGTCGGCGCAGCCGCGGGCCAGGGAGGAGAGGGGGTCGAGGGCGTCGTCGGTGACGGTGGGGGAGCGGCGCCCGCGGGCTGAGTCGCCGTCCACGCAATACTCCTTGGCAGGGCCAATGAGTAGGTCGCAGGGACTGTTGCTTTCGCTCGGGGAGGGAGTTGGAGATGGCGCGGCTGCAGCTCGGGTTGCAAGGAGCACAGAAGTTGCTTGCAGTGCCGCCATTACGGACAGGAACGACCGCAGGCGAAGCGGACGGCTAGCGGGCATAGGTGAAGCCTCCGAACTCCTCAACGGCCTTGCTGATCTCGTCCGAGGTGGAAGCAGCGACATCACCGGGGACCGGGGCAGGGCCGTCCTTCTGCGTGTCACTTGCAATCTTCCAGTCACCATTAGCCCAGGTCAGCTCAGCGGTCCAGGTCTTCCACGAGGTACTCACAGGGTCTGTAGACCCTTGCCCGGACATGCCGATCAGGCCCGTGTACCAGACGTCGACCGTGGCGGTGTCTCCGCGATAGCTGACCACCTTGGTGCCTACGGGGATTGTCCGCGAGACAAATGTGCTGCCCTGTGGCGCCTTGCCCTCAGGATCCAGGCCGAGCTTGGACAGAAAATCAGCTGAATACGCTGCGTCCTGAGGGACTGTGAGTTCAGCGGCAGTCTTGGAGGTGTAGATCGCATTGACGATCTCGTGGCGGCTGTCCTTGTTGAACATTCCCGCAGACCCCAGCGCCACCGCGTAGTTCGCCGCCGCGCTCTGCGCCCCCTGCTCGTCCTGTGCGAAGCCTGACGGGATCGTGCCGTTCTTGCCCTGTACCGGCTTCGTGCCCGTCGCGGCCGTGGGTCCGGTGCCGGCGGCGGGCGGTTCCTTCCCGCTGCCGCCGGAAGCATCGCCCCCGTTCCCGCTCTGGTTCGCGAACGCGATAGCGGCGATGAGGAGAACGACCACGCCCACGATCATGACCAGGGATCGGGAGTTCCTGGCGGGCCGGCGTCCGTAGCCGTCGCCTTCGTCGCCGCCGGGAAGCCGCGTACGGGTCTGGCGCGTGCCGCCGAGCGTGCTGTACATATCTTCCGTACGGCCGCCCGGTTCGTCACCGTATCCGCGTTCGTCGCCCTGGCTCATGCCGCGTACGCCCCCTCAGCCGTGTGCAGTTCCGCGTAGTACGACGGTAGCTGTGCTGGTTGCCGCGTGGGCGCGGTGTGGTGACTCGACATCAGGGGACGCAACCTCTGCCGGTGGGCACGACGGACGGGTGGTGTGGGTGGGCGGGACAGCCCGGGGCAGGGAGGCCGGCAAGCAGGTCAGACAGCCATCCCGTACACAATCGTGAATAGGGTGCCGAGGGAGCCGATGATGAAGACTCCGGTCAGGCCCGCCACGATCAGGCCCTTGCCCTGTTCCGCGCTGAAGGTGTCACGCAGGGCCGTCGCGCCGATGCGCTGCTTCGCCGCACCCCAGATCGCGATGCCGAGGCAGAGCAGGATGGCTACCGCCATCACCACCTCGATCATGATGCGCGCCTCGTTGCCCAGGGTCCCGAACGGCCCCCAGTTCGGGGCGATTCCGCCGATGATGGTGGTGATGTCGCCCTTCTCAGCTGCCAGGATCATGTAAGTCACCGCCCCTGATGGGTAGTTCGCCGCCCGTGCCGTACGACACGGGTCGCCCTCTATCTTCGCTGATGAAACCGGCTCAGCACGACGCCTTCCCGCTCTCTTTACCCGGATCTCGCACGTTTGACCGGGGCGGCCGCCCTGACCTGCGGCTCGTGCGGGAATGTGAGCGCATATGCACGGTTACTCTGTGTATCACGCGGTGTGACCGCTAGCAACGACGGTGGCCATGGGTTCCGGATGCGGTTGCGGCGTTCGCCGGTTGCGGAGTGTTCGTATGCGCTGTTCGAGAGCCGTGAGTGCGCCGGTGGCTTTCTGTCGACGCGTCATCAGGTGACGTACGGGGAAGGGCTCGAGGTTCCCGCAGGTTCAGAGGACCGTCCGGGCCGGGGGCGTGGCGAGGGGCGGGGTCGTCCAGTGCTTCGGCGGCCTGAAATCACACCAGGAACCGTCGAACGGGAAGGCTCCCGCTTCGGCGAGCCCGGCCATCCTCTCGCCCTCGGTGCGGATCGCTGCCGCCTCGTCGGCCGACCAGTAGGCGGGGTGCCCCGTCTTCTCGGCGAACGACCGCTCGTCCTTCCATTGCCAGGTGCGGTCCGGCGCCACGTTGATGTCGAGTTCGTGGTCCGCGACGTCGATGTCCTCGCCGTGGTGGACCCGTTGCTCGAGGTTCACGTACCAGCCGCGGAACTTCTGGCTCCGCCCGAAGAACCAGAACACCGCGTGGCCCGCCCCGGCCGGCTGGTGGATGAGGGCGCTGCCCATGGGCCACCGGCCGGCCTTCGCCGGATAGCCCTCGGTGGGACGGTCGTGCGGCGGGATGTCCCTGAGGTGGGCGCCGCCGGGCAGCTCCGTACGCCACATCGGGGTTCCGGTCTCCAGCCACACCAACTGCCCCTCGTCCGTGCGTTCGACGAGGCGTACGGGGACGGAGGAGCTCAGGTGGCCGCCGATGAAGAGGTTCCAGCGGAGGATCTGCCCGCTCATGCGGCGAGCAGGGCCAGCTCGTCGGCTGTCAGCTGCAGCGCGCCGGCGGCCACGTTCTCGGTCAGGTGGTCGGGGTTGCCGGTGCCGGGGATGGCCAGCACGTGAGGTCCCTGGTGCAGGGTCCACGCCAGGCGCACCTGGGTCGGCGTCGCCCCGTGGGTGCGTGCGACGGTGAGCACCGCCTCGCTGTCGGCGGTGGTGGCCCCCGCCTCGCGCCCGGCACCGGCGATCGCGTAGAACGGCACGAACGCGATGCCCTGCTCGCCGCAGTGGCGCAGAAGAGCGTGGTGCTCGGGCGGGGAGCCGATGCCGTACATGTTCTGGACGCAGACCACGGGCGCGATGGCTTGTGCCTCGGCGAGCTGTTCCGGCGAGGTGTTGGACATGCCCAGGTGGCGGATCAGCCCGGCCTCACGCAGTTCGGCCAGTGCGCCGAAGTGCTCGGCGACGGACGAGGACGTGTGGGTGCGGGCGATGCGCAGGTTGACCACGTCGAGGTGGTCGCGTCCGAGCTGGCGCAGGTTCTCCTCCACCTGCCCGCGCAGTTGGTCCGGGTCGGCCCATGTCCATTCGCCGGAGGGGTCGCGGCCCGGTCCGACCTTGGTGGTGATGACCAGGTCGTCGGCGTACGGGGCGAGCGCGCTGTTGATGAGCTCGTTGGCGGACCGCAGGGGCGAGAAGTAGAAGGCGGCGGTGTCGATGTGGTTCACGCCGAGCTCGACCGCACGGCGCAGGACACGTATGGCGCGGCCCCGGTCGCTGGAGTCGCCGCGTGCGAAGGCCGGCCCGTTCTGCGGGAGGCGCATGGTGCCGAAGCCGATCCGGTTGACCAGCAGGTCACCGAGCTTCCAGGTGCCTGCTGCCGACGCGTCGATCGTCTCTGAGGATGAGGTCATCATCGGATTCTTTCACCGGTCCGCCCCTGGTGCGGCGGTAGTAGGACACAGTGATCATCCCGAGCAGCGGTCCCCAGAGGACCAGCGGCTGGTAGATGACCCCCACCAGATGGTGGCCGAGGCGCGTCATGTCGTCGTGCGGGAACGTCCACCACAGGGGCATCGTCGCCCAGATCGCCGTCAGCGCCGCCGCACCGACGGCAGCCGGCACGACAGCGGCCATGGGGCGGACCCTGCGCCCGCCGAGGACGGGTATCCACCGGGGGAACACCTCGCCCCAGGGCCGTACGAGGCCGAGCGTGAGGAGGGCCGCCAGCTCGGTGACCACGCTCAGCGCCAGCATCCACACCTTCGCGCCGGGCGTCTCGAACGCTGCGAAACCGGCGTGGGTGTACCCAGCTGGGTGCCCGAGCACGAGGGCGATCCGCCACAGGGCGGTCGGCAGCACGATCAGGGCGATCAGGTGCGCGGACCGGACTGCCCAGCGGGGTGCGGGTGCGGAGGGCTCTTGGGTTCGCATACGTCTCATCCTGGAGCCGGCCGCGTGGGGCGTCGTCAGCCTCTGTTCCGGGACTGCCCGGCCCCGGGGAGGATCCGGCGGCCGGACCTCTCCGCCGTGCGGCGGAGAGACCTCGGCCGTGGGGTGCGGGAGGTGAGCTCGCGTGCGGTGGTCGACTTTCCTGCGCCGAAGGTGCCGTTCAGCCAGATGATCACGAGGTCTCCTGGGCGAAGTGGTCGAACTCGCCTGCCCGGACGCCCCGCGTGAACGCGTCCCATTTGGTGCGGGTGGTGGTGACGACCGTTCCGGGAGCGCTGGTCTCGCGGAGGAGGACGAGGTCCCCGGCCCCGAACGCGATCTCGATCCAGGGCCCGGGGCCCTCGGCGTCCTCGGGTGCGGCACGGGTCCAGACGAGGCCGGCGGGGGCCTCAGCCATGGGACGGGGTCTCTTTGACGGTACGGATGAGGGCGGCCCACGCGGTGGGGGTGGCCTGGAGTATCGCGCCGCTGGGGTCGCTGCTCTCGGTCAGGTGAACCGAGCCCTGGTGGGTGGCGACGTGCACACAGGAGTTTCCTTGGGCGCAGTATGAGGACTTGCGCCAGACGAGAGCGGGCATCGTGGACCCCTTCACAGGTTCTGGGCGATGTTGTGGATGAAGTCTCGGGATGTCTCAGGGGCGAGCGCAATCGCTTCCATGCGGCTGAGGAGAACGCGGTACTTCTCCAACTGGGCCTCGGCATCGAGGAACACGGGGCCGTGCGACTGGTCCAGATTGACCGTGTCGAGGTTCGGTACCGCACCTTGCAGGTAGTAGATCGACTGGCCCGACCCGGCGAAGGCCCCGGCCGAGAACGGGATCACCTTGAGTGTGACGTGATCGCGCTCGCTCATCTCCAGCAGGTGCCGCAGCTGCTGTTTGGTCACCTCCGTTCCGCCGAACTGCATCCGGAGAGCGGCCTCGTGGATGACGAACTGTTGGGCGGCAGGGGAGTCCCGGAACAGGACGGCCTGTCGTTTGATCCGGAACGAGACGCGGTGCTCGATGGCGGGTGGAGACAGCTCCGGAACGTCCTGGCGAAAGATCGCGCGGGCATGCTCCGTGGTCTGGAGGAGTCCGGGGATGTGGACGGTGACCGCAGTGCGAAGGTGGCGGGCGTGGTGCTCGACCTCGGCCAGATCGAGGAGCGGCGTCGGCAGGAGATCCCGGTACTCCTCCCACCAGCCCTTCGTGCGGTCGGCGGTCATCCCGCACAGAGCCGTCACGAGGTCCTGATCCGCGCAGTCGTAGTGGCAGGCCAGAGTGCGCACCCGTTCGGGGCTGACGCCGACGCGTCCGGCCTCCATGTTGCTGATCTGGTTCTGCTTCACGCCCAGGAGCTGTCCGGCGTGGGTGGCCGTCAGACCCGCGCGCTCGCGCAACTTGCGCAGCTCGCTGCCGAAGCGGAGTTGACGACCCGTCGGGTTGGTCCTCACGTTCGCCCCCTTGAGCGGCTGGTCACCCACACGGGTGCGAGTTCACGGATTTCTTGAGATTCGGTTAACACGTTAGCTGGAGGTCGCTACTTTGGACCTCGGGTCCCCGCCCGGAAGAACCCCGCTCGACGGAGCGACCTGGTCACTGGGCAATCGCGACAGCACACCGCACCCAACGTCCCTCCGTGAACGGAGACTTCCATGGCCACCGCCACCGTAACGCCGCCCTGGGCGTACACCCTCCAACTCCCGCAGGATCCCCGCGCACCGGGCGTCGCCCGCGCCACCCTCCGTACGGTCCTGCGCGTGCACGGCCTGGCCCAACTCACCGACACCGCTGAGCTGCTGGCCGGCGAGCTGGTCACGAACGCGTACCTGTACTCCAAAGGCGCGTTCTCGCTCAGGCTGCGCGGTGCGGGGCGGCAGCGCATCAGGCTCAGCGTATGGGACACCAACCCGCACATTCCGGCTCCGTTCAGCCGGCCTACGGAGACTCCCCCGGTCCTGGCCGAGCGCGGGCGCGGTCTGCACCTCATCACCCACTGGGCGGAGAGCTGGGGCGCGCACCCGATGGGCAGCGGGCTGCCGGGGCAGGGTGGAAAGCTGCTGTGGGTCGAATGCGCGGTGTGAGGCGGACCAAGGGTCGTCCCGCCCCACCCCGCACGGGCCTGCTCAGCCCACGTACCGGGCCTCGAACGCCCGGAAGGACCGCTCCTGGCGGGCCTCCAGTCGCGCCTTCGGACTGTCCGCGAGCAGTCGTGCGCAGCGCGCCGACTCCAGGACCCGGCACTCCTCGACCAGCCGGAAGCCCCTGCGTACGGGGTCGGGTCGCCACAGGCTGCGGCCCGGCAGGAAGGCGTACTCCAGAGACGCCCGGGCCAGGTCCTTCAGTTCGGGATAGCCGAGCCCGTAGGTGCGGGCCGCGCGGCGGTACTCGTGGCTGATGTCGGTGCGTGACACACCAGGATCGTCCGTGGCCAGCACCACCGGAACTCCGTACGCCCGGTACACCGGGAACGGGTGCTCCCTGCCCTCCACCTGGAGGATCTGCGCGTTGCTGGTGAGCGGCACTTCCACGGCGATCTGCCGACGGGCCATGTCGCGGGCCAGGCGACGCCAGTCGTCCTCATGCACGAGGTCGACTCCGTGCCCGATCCGCTCGGCCTGCCCCGTGCGTACGGCGTCATTGATGTGGAAGGTCAGGTCTTCGGGCTTCACCAGGCCGGGCACCAGTTCGCCGGCGTGCAGGGTGATGTGGGCGCGCGGGTAGACCGTGTGCAGGTAGTCCAGCATGCGCATGTGGAGGCGGTAGTCGCGCAGCGAGATCTTGGCGTCCTCCGGCTGCACCAGGTTCACCGCGAGGAAGCGCCGGTCGCGCTCGGCCAGGCGCAGTCCCAGGGCGATCTGGGTGAAGACGTACTCCGGAGCGTTGTTGCGCAGCACCTGGAAGATTCTGCGCACCGTGACCCGGCAGCCCGGACCGGGGCGGCTGCTCCCGCAGCGCGCGGTCTCCCGGAACTCGGCGTCGGCCGCGTCGGACTCCTGCTCGGCAGCGGTGACCAGTTGGTCGAGCTGCCCTCCGGCGAGCAGTTTGCGGTGCAGGGCGGCGAGGTCCGGATCCCACCCGACCTCGGTCGCGAGCTCTCGGGTGGCGGCCCCGACGGGGGTGACCATGGTCTCCAGGTACGTCTGGTTCTGTACGGCGGCGGTGCCCGCCACATCGGCCAGCAGCTTTCCCGTGTGGCTGGTCGCGGCGCCGAACTTGCCGAACGTGGCGAAGAAGTGGTCGTGCCCCGATTCGCCCTGCGGGAAGTCCTGCATGGACCAGGCCCGGATGACGGCCTGCCGGAACCCGGCATCCGTGAGCGCGTCGGCGGCCGGCCGGGTGCCGGGGCCGCACGGTGGGGCGACGGCGGTCAGGGTGGCGTCGATGCAGAGGCCGTCGTCGGCGGCGAGCTGGACGAGGTACTCGGTCCGCACCGCACCGGAGAGGTGATTGTGCAGGTCACCTCCCTTGGGCAGGTCCCGGAAGAACCGGGCGGCCGCCCCCTCGCCCTCCCCGTGCGCCTCCAGCCATGCGGCGGTGCGGGTCTCGGCGGCGGTCGTGGGCCGGGGCGGTACGGGAGCGGCGGTGGCGGCAGCCCGGGCCGGCGGTCCGGCGGGCAGCGACGAGACGAGGGCCGCTGCGGCGAGCCCTGCGGTCATCAGCAAGCGGCGGACGCGCGATGAATTGCGCTGGATTGAGATCACCTTGTGCATGGTCACGAAGTCCGCGGTGCGCCAACCCGTACCGGGTACACAGCGCTCGATAAACCATCCGTCCGAGGGACCTGAGGGACGACCATCCGCTGGGCACGGGTCAGAGGCGGAGCTCCGGCGGGAAACCGGTCCAGTGGAGCTCGGCGGGAAGGTGACCCATGTCGTTCACCATGACCACGGCGGCCGGCCGGCCGGGCGTGTAACGGATGACGGTCAGTGCCGCGTTGGAGTGGTTCAGGCCCATCCATCGCCACGCGGGGGCGTCGAGGGCGTCCCGTACGAACCAGGCGGCCAGGAACGCGTGGGTGACGACCAGTTCATGGCGGGGTTCGTCGCCGTCGACGGGCCCGGTGAAGCGCGCCGTCGCGGCGCGGGCCAGCTCCGGTCCCCGGTCGCGTTCCTCGGCAGGGAACTGGTCCATGAAGGCCAGGAGACGGTCCGCCGAGTCGGGCGGGAGCTCGTCCCGCTGCGGGAGGTACGGGAGGTAGTCCCCGGCCGGTTCGCAGGCGTACAGGGGGACACCGTCGAGCCGGTCGCGGACCAGCCGGGCGGTCTGCGCGGCGCGGGGGAGCGGGCCGTGATGGATCGCGGAGACGGGGCTGCCCCGGAGCCGCTCGCCGAGCAGCGCCGCCTGGCGCCGCCCGTTCTCCGTCAGCTCGGTCTCGTCCGGCGACGCCTCGCCGTGGCGGGCGAGATAGAGGTAGCGGGTTGCGGTCACGGTGCGGTCCTTCTCGCTGCGGCGCGGATCCTGGGGACGCGGTGGTGGACGTTGCGGGGGATCACCTTGGTTCCGCGACCGGACGGCACACCCGGATCGACTCGTCGCGCGTTCGGGTGAATGCCGGGGCGGTGGTGCCTTGGGGGGCCGGGGCGGAGGGCTCCGGCGGGGGTGGACCCGGCGTGTCGCGTACGCCGGGTTTGGCACAGTGCCGCTCCATGATCAAGGAGCGGGGTGAACGGTGTGTCCGGGGTGCAGGGACTGAGTGATCCGACGGGTCCGTCGGGGCAGGCGCGTGGCGGCGCCGGCCGGGAGCAGCTGAGGCACAGCGACGGGCCATGGCTGCGGGCCGCGGGGGGTGCGGAGGCGCTGCGTACGCACCTGGGCCCCGTGCCCTCGGAGCTGGCGCTGGCTCACCAAGGGCTCACAGCGGGGGCCGGTGACCTGTCGGCGCTGGCCGAACTCGGCACCGTACGCACGTCGTGGGAGCGGCGGATCGCGGCGGCCCAGGGCGAGTGCGCGAGCCTCGCGGGCAAACTGCGGGCCGTCGCGCGGATCCAGGGCGCGACGAACGAGGCCGTGAGGTCGTCGTTCGCACCGGCGGCGCGGTGAAGCCGGCCGCAGGGCTGACCTGGGCGGCGTTACGGGACCTGAAATGCGCCGAACTGGAAGGAGCGGCCGACGGATGGGGCCGCGCGAGCAACCGGGCCGACGCGGCACGCGACCGGATCGACAAACAACTCCTGAACGGGCTGCGCGACACGCAGCAGGGCGAAGCGGCGGACTCGGCGGTCGCGCGGCTGCGGCAACTGAGCCGGAACTTCCAATACGTGTACACGGAGTGCGGGCTGCTCCGTACGACGCTGAACAGCCTGGCCCACGAGATGAAGGCACAACAGCGGGTGCTGGCGGATGCGCTGGACGATGCGGCTGCGCTGAAGTTCACGGTGCACCCGAACGGTTCGGTGGCGTATCCCGCAGCCGGCGAGGGACTGATCGACGGCAAGCCGCTCCGGGGTGGCACGGCGTCGTCGGGCGGGCTGCCGGGGCTGGTCGCACCCTCGGGGCTGATCGCGCCGAACCCGAACACGGCGAAGGCGCAGGACATCGCCGACCGGGTGGCGGGGGCGGTACGGGCAGCGGCCGAGATCGACTGGCGGTACGCGGGGATCCTGCGACGCCTGAAGGCCGAGGAGGGCCTGAAGGTCCCGGACTCGACGTGGAAGGACGCGGCTGGGGACGCGGCAGCGGTCCGGGACGCGGCGCGGTCGTACCTCAGGGACGGCATCCCGCAGGACGCGACCCCGGCCGAACGGCACGCGTGGTGGGCGGGCCTGACACAGGAACAACGCGAGGAGTACCTGGCGGTGTACCCGGACCGGATCGGCAACCTGGACGGGATCCCGGCGGCCGTGAGGGACGCGGCGAACCGGGACAACCTGCAGCTGCTGATCGGGAAGCTGGAGGGGCGGGACGACGAGAGGTCGGTGACGCAGCTGGCGGGGCTGCGGGAGATCGACCGGCAGTTGCAGGCGGCTCCGAAGCCGGGGGAGCCACCCATGTTTTTGCTCGGCATCAGCGATGAGGGTAACGGGAGGGCGATTGTCTCGTACGGCAACCCGGACGCGGCTAGGAACGTATCGGCGTACGTGCCGGGGCTGAACACGTCTTTGGATCGAGAGTTCGCGGAGGGCGACCTTAAGCGTGCCCGTGACACGGCAATTGGTAGTCGCTATTACGACCCCTCTAGTGCAGCGATTGTATGGTTGGGATACGACGCGCCGCAATCTCCAGATGGGTTCGGAAGTTTAGCTGTCATAGGAGAGGACAGGGCTGAGGAGGGTGGGGCCGCATTTACGGGATTCATGGGCGGGTTGGTGGCCGCCAATGAAAACGAGGACCCGCACTTTACGGCGATCGGTCACTCGTATGGTTCGCGAACTGTCGGTGCTGCCACCCAACAGGGTGATGGCATTCCAGGAGTTGACGACATTGTCCTTGTCGGCAGCCCTGGAGTGGGTGTCGATCGGGCACAGGACCTGGGGGTGGGGGAAGGGCATGTATTTGTCGGTGCGGCAGAGAACGACGTGGTGACGAAACTCCCATCCAAGCAGCAGGTGGCTTTAGGTGCCGCCGCGGGCCCTTTTGCATCCGTGGTCGGGGGCATCGCCGACCGCGGTGACGATGATCTCTGGTTCGGAAGGGATCCGGCGAGCGAGGCGTTCGGCGCCAACCGATTCCGTGTTGATGACGGGCCACGTCTTGTGGGCGCCAACGGGCTGTCCATCGACGCGCATTCTCAATATTTCGATCCAGTCAGAGATTCGACATCAGCCAACAATATCGCCTTGATTGCTGCTGGGCGTTCCGAGAAAGTTAAGGCGGAGGAGCACCGGTAATGCGAGGTTCCTGGGGTGTAGTCGCTGCTCTGGTTATTTTTGGGTCGCTCTCTGGTTGCGTGGAGAGCGTCACGCCACTAAGTGGAAGTAAGAGGGCTGATATGGATATGCAGGAGGCGGCGGGGCGCGCCGACGGGATTCTCGACGAAGTGCTGAAGGAGATTCATCCAGAGGTTCGATGGACTCACGGGCCTACCACGACAGGCAGCTGTGATGTGACTCGAAGGCGCGCAGTCATGACCATCGTGTCCCCGGATCGCCGAGGCAGTTTCCTTGGCGTAGTCGACCGCTCCTGGCGAAAGAGCGGGTACAGGATCAAGTCCATCAACAACGATCCAGATGTGCCGGCAATCTTCGCTCAGACGAAGGACGGATTCGGGGTCAGTCTGATCGTCGGAGGCGAAGGGCAAGTGTTCTTCGAGGTCGACAGCCCCTGCGTCCAGGAATCAGAAGTCGCCGAGTCCACCACCAGGCCGACCGCGCCCACCTACGAGGGCATGGAGCACATCCCCCGCCCCAACATCCACTCCGCCTTCTGGTCCGCCGGCGCCCCCTGACCCCCCGTAGCCGCCCCTGACGCCCCCTCATGCCCCCATCCACCCGTACACACCAGCGAATCGCGACGTGAACCCCGCCCGAATGGGGGATGGTTGTGGGGTGCGGAAATACTGGGTGTTCCTCGGCGGCGGCATCGGGCTGGGTCTGTGCTTCATCGCTCTGCTCGTCGTGGGTACGTACTCCGCCGCCGCCGGTATCTCCGGGGCGGGCGGTGCCGTAGGGCTGGCCAAGGGGGCCGTTCCTGCGCGGTATCAGCCGCTCGTGGAGAAGTGGGGCAACCTCTGCCCGGCCATCAACCCCGCCCTGCTGGCCGCCCAGCTGTACCAGGAGAGCGGCTGGAATCCCCGTGCCCAGAGTCATGCGGCCGCGCAGGGCATCGCGCAGTTCATCCCCGGTACGTGGGCCGCGCACGGCGTCGACGGGGACAACGACGGGGACCGGGACGTGTGGGATCCGGCCGATGCGATTCCGTCCGCCGCTTCGTACGACTGCGAGCTGGCCGGGTACGTCAAGAAGGTGCCGGGCGATCCGACCGACAACATGCTCGCCGCCTACAACGCCGGGGCTTACCGGGTGATCCGGGCCGGCGGGGTTCCCGCGATCTCCGAGACGCAGAATTACGTCAAAATCATCCGGTCGCTGGAGAAGAGCTTCGCCAGGCCCGTGGGCCGGGTCGCGCCCTCCCAACAGGCGGCCGGGGCGATCTACTTCGCGCAGAAGAAGCTCGGTACGCCCTACCTCTGGGGCGGCAACGGTACGGCGGCCCAGGGTGGCCGGTTCGACTGTTCGGGGCTGACGCAGGCCGCGTACCGGACCGTCGACATCGAGCTGCCGCGGGTGGCCAATGACCAGTACAACGCCGGGCCGCACCCCTCGCGGGACGAGTTGCTCCCCGGTGACCTGGTGTTCTTCTCGGACGACCTGAACAACTCGCGGGCCATCCGGCACGTGGGGCTCTACGTCGGAGGCGGGTACATGATCAACGCACCGTTCACCGGGGCCGTGATCCGGTTCGACAAGATCGACACCCCTGACTACTTCGGTGCGACGAGAGTCACAGAGGACGGAGCCGCGGCTCTTCCGACCGCTCTCCCGCAGGGCTGACGGACCGTGGACCATGGCCGGAACTCTCCGTAAGGCCCAGGCCCTGAGCAGCGACGATGAGTCACTCTTCGATAACGTCATGGTGATCATTCGGTGGAGAGCGGAACGTACGCAGCCAACAGGCCGTTCCCTGGACTGGGACAGCATGCGCACTGACCATGCGGCACTGGCCAGGACAGTCACGCGGCACGGCGCCGACGGCGTCACGCAGTACTGAATCGCACCGACCACGGGGGTCCGACAAAGGCGACGCACAGCGCTGTGCGTCGCAGCAGCAGACAAGGCAAGGGGCCGTAGCAGATGGCTGGACTCGCACTCGATGGGTCGAACCCGGACGTCAGCCTGCTCTACGACATCAACGGGCTGGCGAAGGCCGCTCCTGCCTGGTTCGACCGGGTCATGGAGTTCGTCGGTGAATACGGGATCATGCTCGGCATGGTCCTGGTGGTCCTGTGGTGCTGGTGGAGCGTGCGCCGACGCGGGACGGCCGACGATTCGGTGACGGCGGTCGCCGGGCTCGTGTGGGCACCCCTCGCGGCCGGAATCGCGTTGCTCGTGAACATCCCGATCCGAGGGTTCGTGGAGCGGCGGCGTCCGTTCTACGACCACGAGGGACTCGACGTCCTGGTGGCGGGCAAGACCGACTTCTCCTTCGTGAGCGACCACGCGACGATGGCGATGGCGATCGCGGTGGGGCTCTTCGTGGCCAACCGGAAGTTCGGCCTGGCAGCGATCGCGCTGGCGCTCCTGGAGGGCTTCTGCCGGGTCTACATGGGCGTGCACTACCCGACCGACGTGATCGGCGGCTTCGCTCTCGGTACGTCGGTGGCGCTGCTGCTGGCCCCGCTGGCCATGATGCTGCTGACTCCGCTGGTGACGGCCGTGTCGCGTTCCGGGTCGGTCGGGTGGCTCGTCCGCTCGCGCCGGCCGATCGCTTCCTCGGCCGATGAGCTGGATGAGTCGCGCGGGATCCCCGAGCCGCGTCCCGGCTCGGGGCGTGGCGGCTCGCCCGGCGAGAAGGACCTCGCAGCGTAGGGACCGCGCAGCGCGGCGCGGCGTTCGACGGCCGCAGAGGGGTGCCCCCGAAGGGGCGTCCCTCTGCGGCCGTCCTTCGTTGTCCGGTGTTCCGGCAGGCGTGTTGACGGGGCATCATGTTCACCATTCGGGGGTGATGCGGTGTGGCTGGGCGTCGGCCGTCACGGCAGGAAGTCAATCGGCGGCACGGGCGTGCGGGGTTCGTGGGGCGCCGCGGTGAGCTGGCGGTCTTCCGGGAGACCTTTGCCCGCGATCCGGAAGAGGTCGACTTTCCGTTCCTGTTCCATGTGCGCGGCAACGGCGGCGTGGGCAAGTCCACCCTCGTACGGCAGTGGGAGGCCGCGGCGCGCGAGCAGACCTCGGTGGTCACGGCGTTCGTCGACGACGACGTGCACGACGCGCTCGAGGCGATGGAGGCGGTCAGTGCCCGGCTCGGCCAGCAGGGGCACCCGCTGAAGCGGTTCGACAAGCAGTTGGCGACCTACCGTCAGCGCCGCCACCAGGCCGAGAACGCGGCTCCCGCTCCGCAGGCCCTGCCGGGTGAGCCGGGTGCGGCCGAGACCGGACCCGCCCCCGCCGCGTCGCCGTCGAGCACGGTGGCCGCGCAGGTGGGTCTGGTCGGGCTGGGGATGCTGCCCGGTGTCGGGGCGTTCGTCGGGGCGGTCGATCCGCAACAGGTGGCGCTGGGAGCCGACCGGATGCGGACGATGCTCAACATGCGGTTGCGCAGCCACGACGATGTGCAGCTGGTGATGAATCCGGTGGCCGGTCTCGCCCCGGTGTTCCTGGAGGACCTGGCGGAGGTCTCCGAGCGGTGCGAGCGGGTGGTGCTGTTCTTCGACGTGTACGAGCGGACCGGACCGGTGCTCGACGGCTGGCTGCGGAGCATCGTCTTCGGCGAGGAGTACGGGGGCCTGCCCGTCAACGTGCAGGTCGTGCTGTCCGGGCAGCTGCGCCTGGACGCCCGGGTCTGGGGCGACTGGCTGGGGCAGGTCACCGAGGTGCGCCTGGAGGTGTTCACCGAGGAGGAGGCCCGTACGCTCCTCGCCACGCACGGCGTCGCCGACGAGCCCAGCATCGAGCTGGTCCTGCGCCTGTCCGGGCGGCTTCCGCTGCTGGTCGACATGCTGGCCCGGAGCGACCCGGGCACCGGGGACAGCATCGGGGATCCGTCGGAGACGGCGGTCGAGAGGTTCCTGAGGTGGGAGCCGGAGGCCGAGCGCCGTGAGGCTGCGCTGGCCTGCGCGCTGCCTCTGCAGTTGAACGAGGACATCTACCGGTCGGCCGTTCCGGAGGCCGCCGCCGACGGTTACCCGTGGCTCCGCGGCCTGGCCTTCGTCTCCTCGCAGGCGGGCCGGTGCCGCTACCACGACGTCGTCCGCGCAGCGATGCTGCGCCTGCAGCGCACCCGGTCCCCCTCCCGGTGGCAGCAGGCGCACACCCGCCTCGCCGACACGTTCGAGCAGTGGCGGCTGGCGGCGGAGGCCGATCTCGGTACCGAGGCCGACGGGCACTGGGCGGACGCGGCCTGGCGTGAGCACCGGCTCAACGAGACGTACCACCGGCTGTGTGCGAACCCGCGTACCGCGCTTCCGGACGCCCTCCACCAGGCGGTTCAGGCCGTCGATCTCGACCTGGCGACACTGCGCCGCTGGGCCCAGATCCTCGGTCAGGCCGGGGAGGACACCGGGACGGCCGTACTCACGTCCTGGGGGCGGCGCCTGGAAGCCGCCGGGGAGCAGGAGACGGCAGGCGTCGCCGTGCTGACGCTGCTGCTGGCCGCGACCGAACTGGACGCGGAAGGAAGGAGTCTGGCCTACCGCGTCCGCTCCCGCGAGCACGTGGCGGTGGGCGATCACGAGAGCGCGCTGGCGGACTGCGCCGCGGCCCTGAGCCTCGCGCCGGACACCGCGCGCAACTATGCGGCGCGCGGTGAGACGTACCGGCTGATGGGCCGGCTCGAGGAGGCGCTGGCCGACTGCACCCGCGCGATCGAGCTCGAACCGGACTACGAGTGGGCCATCGCCAGCCGCGGGCAGACGTACCTGGCCATGGGCCGGCACGAGGAAGCCCTGGCCGACCACACCCGCGCGATCGAGCTCGACCCCGGGTACGAGTGGGCCGTCGCCAACCGTGGGGAGACGTACCGGCGCATGGAGCGCTTCGACGAGGCCCTGGCCGACTTCTCGCACGCTCTCGACCTCAACCCCCGGTACGCCTGGGCCCTCGGCAGCCGCGGGCTGACCTACCAGGTGCTGGAGAGGTACGAGGACGCGCTCGCCGAGTTCTCGCGCGCCCTCGACATCAACCCCCACTACGCCTGGGCCCTGGCCAGCCGTGGGCAGACGTACCAGGCGATGGGGCGGTACGAGGAGGCGCTCGCCGAGTACACCCGCGCCCTCGACATCGACCCCGACTATGCGTGGGCCTTCGCCAACCGCGGTGAGACGTACCGGGAACTGGCCCGTTTCGACGTGGCGCTCGCCGACTACACGCGTGCCCTCGACATCAACCCCCAGTACGCCTGGGCCCTGGGCAGCCGTGGGGAGGCGTACCAGGCGATGGGGCGGTACGAGGAGGCGCTCGCCGATTACACGCGGGCCCTCGGGATCGCCCCACTCTCCGAATGGATCATCAACGGCCGCGCCCAGGTCCTTCTTCTGATGGGCCGCCATGACGAGGCGCTCGCCGACTGTGTCCGGGGCCTGGACCTCGACTCCGAGGACGGCTGGAACCTGGGTCTCCACGCCGTGGCTCTGCGCCTGACCGGTGACGAGGAGGCGGCCGGGGAGCAGTTCCGGCGCGCTGTCCGGGTGTCCGCGGCCGGCGCGGAGAGTGAGGGCCCGAAGGCAGCGCGGGCGCACGAGTGCCTGTTCGTCATGACCTGCGCGCTGCCGGACCCGGACGGGGCCGCCGTACTGTTCGACGCCCTACTCGACCGTGCGCCCGCCCGGAACCTCATCCAGGACCTTCTGGAGGACCTGGCGATCCTCCGGAGGCTCCTGCCGGAAACAGGTCCGGCCACGGAGGTCTTCGTGCGGCGGCTGGAAGAGATCCTCGAACGTCCGGTCACCCCTTAGCCCGGGACAGCTCCCAGCCGGAACCCCTCAGAGACCGGGCGCCTCGGGGCGGCCCGGCGCCGCGTTGTGGTGTTCGGCGTCGGTGCGGGCCCGGTCGCGCGAGCGTCTGGCCGGTCCCGACCAGCCGCAGGTGCAGCGGGCCAGGCAGAAGGAGCCTCGTTCGACGGTGGTGGTGGTGTGTGCCGGGGCGGGGGCATGGACGGCGGAGTCCGGGGGGTCCTCATACACGCGTCCACGGTACTGGGGCCGGCCGGCGGCGTCCGCGAGTGGGCCGATCGGCTTCCCGAAGCGCCCGCATGGGGTGGGGCGGGCCCTTGTGGCGTGACGGGGCGCCCCGGTGGTCGTTATGCGAGGCGGGCGGGAGCTCGGTCAGGGGTACGTCGTTGGGGGTTGGCAGGCGATGGTGGTGCAGCAGCACAGGTGCGGAGGCGGGGCACTGGCTGTGTGCGCCCTGGCCGTGGCGGGTGTGATGGCGGTGAGCACCGGGTGCTCCGGCAGGGGCGACGGTGACGGGGCCGGGGAGCGGTCCGTGGCCGGTGACGGCGGACCGGCCGGCGCCCCGGCTGCTGTGGTCCGGAGGGCCGCCGACCGGCTGACCGGCGCGGGCAGCGCCGAGACGCGTACGTCGATGGAGACCGCGGCCGGCGGGACCCGGGTGACGATCAGGGGCCAGGGAGCGTACGACTTCCGCAGGCAGCTGGGCCGTATCAAGGTCGTACTGCCCAAGGACGCGGCGGGCGCGGACGGGCACCGGCCGATCACCGAGCTGCTGGCGCCAGGGGCGCTGTACATGAAGAACCGCGGTGCCGGAGTGCCCGACGACAAGTGGGTCAGGATCGACACGACGGCTCTGGAGGACGGCAATCTCGTCACCGGCGGCGTCACCGATCCGATGGCCGCCGCCGAACTCCTGCGCGGTGCGGGAGAGGTGACGTACGTGGGGAGGACGGAGCTCGCCGGGGTGGCGGTCCGTCACTACCGGGGGACCTCCGACATCGGGCGCGCGGCAGGAGCGGCTTCGCCGTCCTCGCGCGGGGCGCTGACGGCCGCGGCGAAAGGGTTCAGCACGGACGCGGTGCCCTTCGACGCGTATCTCGACGACAAGGGTCTGCTGCGGAAGGTGCGCCACCGCTTCAGCTTCGCCACGGAGGGGCCGGCGGTGTCGGTGGTGTCGACGATGCTGCTGTACGGGTTCGGGGCACCGGTTGCCGTGGAGCTTCCGCCCGCCGGGGACATCTACACGGGCAGCATCCAGCAGGGGCGGGGTGGCCCGGAAACACCGTAGGGAGGGGGCTGAAATGGTCCGTCCGTGCCATGCGCGGTGCGTGTTGCGCTGCCTACCCTAGGAAGTCGGTGCGCCAGGGTCGGCGACGGCAGAGAGAGGTGACGCAGGTGGTGACGCTCAGCGCTCCGAACGCTCAGGACTGTGTGGCTCTCGCCGAGATCGAACTGTGCGGCGAGCTCATGATCGCGGCTTCGGACACGTGTGAGGACCGGCTGAGTGCGGACCGCATCGACGAGGTGCTCAACGTCACGACGGTCTTGGCCGAGCGGCCGCCGACGATCCCCCGGCAGTGCACCCACGGGGGATGAGCTCCGGCTCCGCCACTGTCGGACATCTCACGGACCTCGTCGCCGTCCGTACGTTTCCGGCCACCTCAGGTACGCAGGAGGCGGGCGATCGCCTTCGTGGCCTCTTCGACCTTCGCGTCGACCTCCGCACCGCCCTTGACCGCGGCATCGGCGACGCAGTGGCGCAGGTGTTCCTCCAGCAGCTGGAGGGCGAAGGACTGCAGGGCCTTCGTGGACGCCGAGACCTGGGTGAGTATGTCGATGCAGTAGATGTCCTCGTCCACCATGCGCTGCAGGCCACGGACCTGGCCCTCGATGCGGCGCAGCCGCTTCAGGTGCTCGTCCTTCTGGTGGTGGTAGCCGTGAATGCCGCGGTCATGGTCGGTGACGACCTCTTCCGTACCGGCTGCGTCGGCTGATTCAGTGGCCTCGGTCGTGGTCATGGGGTCCTCCCGTTGTCCTCGTGCTCTGCGTCCGCAGACCTGTCTGCGCAGTCTGTATACCCCTGCCGGGTATATCGTAACGAATCCAGCCGAAACGTGACCGGGGGTCCGTGCTGATCACTGTGCCCGATGCGCGACACTGAATAACGCCGGTTAGCCGTGGCCGGATGATGCGCCTAGCATCAGCCTGACCGAATCCAAAGCACCCCGAGGACCCCACGTGCGCTTTCGTCTGACCCCCAGGGAGACGAGCTTCTACGACATGTTTTCCGCATCCGCGGACAACATCGTCACGGGCTCGAAACTCCTGATGGAACTGCTCGGGGCGGATTCTGCCTCCCGAGTCGAGATCGCGGAGCGTATGCGGGCAGCGGAGCACGCGGGGGACGATGCCACCCACGCGATCTTCCACCAGCTGAACTCCTCCTTCATCACGCCGTTCGACCGCGAGGACATCTACAACCTCGCGTCGTCGCTCGACGACATCATGGACTTCATGGAGGAGGCCGTCGACCTGGTCGTGCTGTACCAGGTGGACGAGCTCCCCAAGGGCGTCGAGCAGCAGATCGAGGTGCTGGCCCGCGCTGCGGAGCTGACCGCCGAGGCCATGCCGAGCCTGCGGACCATGCAGAACCTCACCGAGTACTGGATCGAGGTCAACCGTCTCGAGAACCAGGCCGACCAGATCCACCGCAAGCTGCTCGCCCAGCTCTTCAACGGCAAGTACGACGCCATGGAAGTGCTGAAGCTCAAGCAGATCGTGGATGTGCTGGAAGAGGCCGCTGACGCGTTCGAGCACGTTGCGAACACCGTGGAGACCATCGCGGTCAAGGAGTCCTGAACCTCGTGGACACCTTTGCGCTGATCGTGACCATCGGCGTCGCGCTCGGCTTCACGTATACGAACGGCTTCCACGACTCGGCGAACGCCATCGCCACCTCGGTCTCCACCCGGGCGCTGACCCCGCGTGCGGCTCTGGCGATGGCCGCTGTGATGAACCTCGCCGGCGCCTTCCTGGGCCAGGGGGTCGCCAAGACCGTCAGTGAAGGGATCATCGCCACGCCCGAGGGGCAGAAGGGGATGGGAATCCTCTTCGCCGCGCTCGTCGGCGCGATCATCTGGAACCTCATCACCTGGTACTACGGCCTGCCCTCCTCGTCCTCGCACGCCCTGTTCGGCGGCATGGTCGGCGCGGCGCTGGCCGGCGGGACGATGGTGCACTGGGACGGCGTCCTCGACAAGATCGTCATCCCGATGTTCCTCTCACCGGTCATCGGTCTGGTCGTCGGCTATCTGGTGATGGTCGCGATCATGTGGATGTTCCGGAAGTCCAACCCCCACAAGGCCAAGCGCGGCTTCCGTATCGCGCAGACGGTCTCGGCGGCGGGCATGGCGCTCGGGCACGGCCTCCAGGACGCGCAGAAGACGATGGGCATCGTCGTGATGGCGCTGGTCATCGCCGATGTCGAGGGACCCAACGACGAGATTCCGGTCTGGGTGAAGATCTCCTGCGCGCTGATGCTCTCGCTCGGTACGTACGCGGGCGGCTGGCGCATCATGCGTACGCTCGGCCGGAAGATCATCGAGCTGGACCCGCCGCAGGGCTTCGCGGCGGAGACGACGGGTGCGTCGATCATGTTCGGCTCGGCGTTCCTGTTCCACGCACCGATCTCCACCACGCACGTGATCACCTCGGCGATCATGGGTGTGGGCGCCACCAAGCGGGTGAACGCCGTGCGGTGGGGCGTGGCCAAGAACATCATCCTGGGATGGTTCATCACCATGCCGGCGGCGGCGCTGGTCGCCGCGCTCAGCTATGGCGTCGTGGTCCTGCTCTTCGGGTGACGGCGTGACCGCACCACCGTGGTGACCGCGTGTCCGCAGTGACCGCGTGACCGGCCACATGGGCCCGCCCCCGCTCCGATCGGAAGATCGCGAGCGGGGGCGGGCCCTCTGCCTTGTGGTGGCACCGCCATGCAGCACCCCAAGGCCGTCTGTGGTGATCCGAAGCGGGTTATCCGAAGCGGCCCGAGATGTAGTCCTCGGTCGCCTGGACCGACGGGTTGGAGAAGATCCGCTCCGTCTCGTCGATCTCGATCAGCCGGCCGGGCTTGCCCACCGCCGAGAGGTTGAAGAACGCCGTACGGTCCGAGACGCGCGCCGCCTGCTGCATGTTGTGCGTCACGATGACGATCGTGAAGCGCTCCTTCAGCTCACCGACCAGGTCCTCGATCGCGAGGGTCGAGATCGGGTCGAGTGCCGAGCACGGCTCGTCCATCAGCAGCACGTCCGGCTCGACGGCGATGGCGCGGGCGATGCACAGGCGCTGCTGCTGGCCGCCGGAGAGGCCGGAGCCGGGCTTGTTCAGGCGGTCCTTGACCTCGTTCCAGAGGTTGGCGCCCCGCAGGGACTTCTCGACGACGTCCGACAGCTGGTTCTTGCGGTACGAGCCGTTCAGCTTCAGGCCCGCGGCGACGTTGTCGAAGATCGACATGGTCGGGAACGGGTTCGGGCGCTGGAAGACCATGCCGACGGTGCGGCGCACGGTGACCGGGTCGACCCCGGGCCCGTACAGGTTCTCGTCGTCCAGCAGCACCTTGCCCTCGACGCGGCCACCGGGGGTGACCTCGTGCATGCGGTTCAGGGTGCGCAGGAAGGTGGACTTGCCGCAGCCGGACGGGCCGATGAAGGCGGTCACGGAGCGGGGCTCCACGGTCATCGAGATGTCCTCGATGGCCTTGTGGGAGCCGTAGTAGGCGGTGAGCCCGCCGATGTCGATTCGCTTGGCCATGGAAATCACTGCTTCTTTCGGAGGTCGCTGCGGGGCCGCGTCAGCGACCGGTCTTCGGGGCCTTCCAGCGGGCGATACCGCGCGCCGCCAGATTGAGGATCATGACGAAGGCGATCAGGACCAGGGCTGCGGCCCAGGCACGGTCGTAGGACGCGGCCTCGCCGACCTTGTACTGCTCGTAGATGTAGAACGGCAGTGAGGACTGGGCGCCTTCGAAGGGGTTCGTGTTGATCAGCTGGCTGCCGAAGACCAGCAGGATGATCGGTGCCGTCTCCCCCGCGATACGGGCGATGGCGAGCATGACGCCCGTGGTGATGCCGCCGATCGCGGTGGGGAGGACCACCTTCAGGATGGTGCGCCACTTGGGGATGCCCAGGGCGAGGGAGGCCTCGCGGAGCTCGTTCGGGACGAGCTTGAGCATCTCCTCCGTGGAGCGGACCACGACCGGCATCATCAGGATCGTCAGGGCGAGCGCGCCCATCAGGCCGGACGGCTCGATGCTCGCGATCAGCATGATCGACAGGATGAAGAGGCCGGCGACGATCGACGGGATCCCGGTCATCACGTCGACGAAGAAGGTGACGGACCTGGCCAGCGCGCCCTTGCCGTACTCGACGAGGTAGACCGCGGTCAGCAGTCCGAGCGGGGCGGAGATCACCGTGGCGATGCCGACCTGCTCCAGGGTGCCGATCAGCGCGTGGTAGACGCCGCCGCTGTCCTCCGAGCCGAGGACTCCGGCCATGGAGTGGGTGAGGAAGTACCCGTCGAGGCGCTCGGAGCCGCGGCTGATGGTGGTCCACAGCAGCGAGGCGAGCGGGACGACGGCGACGACGAAGCACACCCAGACGATGCTGGTGGCGAGGCGGTCCTTGGCCTGACGCTTGTTCTCGACCGCGGTCGTCACGACGTAGGAGACGGCCAGGAAGAGCAGGGCGGACACCAGGCCCCACTGCACGCGGCTGTGCCAGCCGGCGGCGATGCTGATGCCGACGCCGAGCGCGATCGCGACGGCGGCGAATCCGAGCGGCGCCCACCGGGGGAGGCTGCGGCTGCTGAGGCTGCCCTTGCGGTGGTCCGGCGAGGTCCGCGGACGCTTGTCCTGGACGTCGGTGGTGGTGGCGTGGCTCATGCGTTGGCCCCCGAGTACTCCTTGCGGCGGGCGATGATGAGCCGGGCCGCGCCGTTGACCAGCAGGGTGAGGACGAAGAGGACGAGGCCCGAGGCGATCAGGGCGTCACGCCCGAATTCGTCGGCCTCGCCGAACTTGGCCGCGATGTTCTGCGCGAAGGTCCCGCCGCCCGGATTGAGCACGTGCAGCGAGATGAGGAAGCTCGGCGACAGGACCGTGGCGACGGCCATCGTCTCGCCGAGCGCCCGGCCCAGGCCCAGCATCGAGGCGGAGATGATCCCGGAGCGGCCGAAGGGCAGTACCGAGAGGCGGATGACCTCCCAGCGGGTGGCTCCGAGGGCGAGCGCGGCCTCCTCGTTCATCTTCGGGACCTGGAGGAAGACCTCGCGGCTGACGCTGGTGACGATCGGCAGGATCATGATCGCGAGCAGGATGCCGACGGTGAAGAGCGAGCGGGCGACGCCGACCTCGGTCTTCTCGAAGATGTACGTCCAGCCGAAGAACTGGTCGAGCCAGAGGTTCAGGCCCTCCAGGTACGGCACGAGGACGAGCGCGCCCCAGATGCCGTAGACGATGCTGGGCACGGCGGCGAGCAGGTCGATGACGTAGGCGATCGGGGCGGCCAGCCTGCGCGGCGCGTAGTGCGAGATGAAGAGGGCGATGCCGACAGCGATCGGAACCGCGATGAGCATCGCGATGATCGAGCTGACGACCGTGCCGAAGAGGAGGACCGCGATGCCGAAGACCGGCGGGTCACCGGCCGGGTTCCAGTCGAAGGTGGTGAGGAAGTTGCCCTCGTCCTTCGAGATCGCGATGACGGCGCGGTAGGTGAGGAACACGGCGATCGACGCCATGATCACGAGCAGCAGGATGCCCGAGCCCCGCGAGAGGCCCAGGAAGATCTTGTCGCCGGCGCGCCCGGTGGTCCTGGGGCGGCCGCGCGTGGCCGGCGGAGCCGGTGGGATGTCGAGCGGTGTCGTGGAAGCCATGGTCTTTCCGGTCTGTGTGGGGGAGCGGCGGCTCCCCTGGCGGCGGTGCACCGGATGGGGCTGGTGGCGGGCCGGTCCGGAGGGGTGCGCCGGACCGGCCTGCCGTATGCGTCGTGCGCGGTACGGGTTACGAGAGGGCGGCGACCGTCTCGCGGACCTTGGCGTTGATCTCCGCGGGGATCGGCGCGTAGCCGGCCTCGGAGAGGACCTTCTGGCCGTCCTCGGAGGCGGCGTAGGTCAGGAAGGACTTGACCGTGCCGAGGGTCTCGGCCTTGTTGCCGGTGTCGCAGACGACCTCGTACGTCACCAGGACCAGCGGGTACGCGCCCTCGGCCTTGGTGGTGTAGTCGAGGTCGAGCGCCAGGTCCTTGCCGGTGCCCTTGACCTTGGCGGCGGCGATGGCCTTGGAGGCGTTCTCCGAGGTGGCCTCGACCGGGGCGGCGCCACCGGTGTTGATGTCGACGGTGGTGATGTCCTGCGAGGCGGCGTAGGACAGCTCGAAGTAACCGATGGAGCCGTCGACCTGCTTGACCTGGGTGGCGACACCGGAGGAGCCGGAGGCGGCCTGGCCACCGGGCGCGGGCCACTTCTTCTCGGCCTCGTACTTCCAGTCGCTCGCGGCCGCGGCGTTCAGGTACTTGCCGAGGTTCTGCGTGGTGCCGGAGTCCTCGGAGCGGTGGAAGGGCTGGATGGCCTTGTCCGGCAGCTTGACGCCGTCGTTGAGCTTGGCGATCGCCGGGTCGTTCCACTTCTTGATCTTGGTGTCGAAGATCTTGGCGAGCGTGGGGGCATCGAGCGTGAGCTTGTCGACACCCTCGAGGTGGAAGCCGATCGCGATGGGGCCGCCGACCATGGGGAGGTTGATGCCCTGGCCCGTCTTGCAGATCTTCTTCGACTCGGCGACCTCTTCGGGCTTCAGGGCGGAGTCCGAGCCGGCGAAGCCGACGGTGCCCTGGTTGAAGGCCACGATGCCCTCGCCGGAGGAGGAGGAGTTGTAGTTGACCTCCACACCCGAGCAGGCCGCCATGTAGTTCTTGACCCAGAGGTCCATGGCGTTCTTCTGGGCGCTCGACCCGGAGGCGCGCAGCTGGCCCTCGGCGCCGTCACACTTGATGTTCGACGCGGCGGCGCTGGTCTTGGTGCCGCCGTTCGCGTCGGCACCGGTGTTGTCGTCCGAACCGCACGCCGTGAGGACCAGGGCGCCGGAGACGGCGAGGGCACCGAGCGCGGTGGCACGAAGCCGGTTCTTGCGCTGAAGCTTCACTTTCGGGGTGTTCCTTCCAGGAGCCGCCGCGGCTGGTGGTGCGGGGCGGCGTGCGATGAGGAATGGTGCGTGGCGTGGCGCCGTGCACCGTGTACGTCCGAAATTAGGCAGAACAGGTGAAGCGGCCTACGGGGCAGGGTGAACGGAAGGTGAACCGTGCCGGGCGGGCTGGTTCCGGTGCTAAAGGCCCGGCGGGGGAGGTGCCCTCGTCGCCGGGCCGGTGTCCTGGGCCGGGGTGCGCGGCCGGGCCCGAGGACAGCTCGCCGTCCCGCGTCAGGCGGTGGGCGTCTCCATGAACGCGTCCAGCTGGTCGCGGTCGCGGGGGTGGGTGAGGCGGTTGCGGGCGGCCGTGGGGGAGAGCCAGATCAGCCGGTCGACCTCGTCGTTGGGTACGAACGTGCCGCCGGCCGCCTCGGCCGCCCAGTAGGTGACCTCTTTCGGACGCCCGTTGACCAGGTACCGGGACGTGGGCAGCCGGGAGCCCGGGGTGCAGCGGTGGCCCGTCTCCTCGAGGACCTCGCGCAGGGCACCCTCCAGCGCGGTCTCGCCGCGCTTCAGCTTCCCCTTCGGGTAGGACCAGTCGGCGTAGCGGGGCCGGTGGACCAGGCAGATCTCCAGTCCTCCGTCGTACGGGGACCGGCGCCACAGCACGCAGCCCGCGGCCAGAACGGGGCCGTCGGCGTGGGTGCCCGGGTGGTGGCTCACGGCGCCGTCACCGTGGCTACCGCGTACGGCCAGGTCTCCCGGAACACGCTGCGCGCCGCCTCCACCTCGTGCCGCTGGTCGGCGTGGAGCACCCCCAGGGCGTACGCCGTCGCCGGGGCGATCCGCGGGGTGCGGGCGGCGGCCTCCGCGGCGGCGGCGGCCTCCGCCGCGTCCCGGTGCAGGTCGAGTGCGTGCCCCGCCCCGGCGAGCACGGGATCGGAGGCACCCTGGACCACTTCGTGGGCGTACCGGTGCAGCCGCAGCAGCAGGCGGGCCTGGTGCCAGAGCGCGTCCTGCGCGTCGTTGTACGGCTCCACCGTCTCGTCGGGCGGCAGCGCGGCCACCGCACCGAGCATCCGCTGCTCGGCCCGCTCCGCGGGGCCGTTCAGCACGTCGGCGGCCGGGGCCGCGGCGGCGGGCGCCAGGGGGACGTCGGAGGCGAGGAGCGCGACGGCGTCGGCGACCGCGTGGAAGCGGGAGGAGCCGAGCGCCTGGAGCGCCGCCGAGTGGGCGCGGGTCCTGGCGAGGGTCAGCCGGCGTTCGAGGAGGGCCCCGGCCCGCGCCGCACCGACGCCGAGCGCTGCTCGCTCCTTGTCGCGGGTGTCGCCGGAGTCCTCGTCGGCCGCGGGTGCTGCCGCCCGCGCTGCCGGGAGCGAGGCGCCCGACAGCTGGTGGAGTGCTTCCAGCAGCCTGGCCAGCCGGGTGGCGTAGGCGTGTTCGCGGGCCAGCGTGCCGGAGAGCCAGGCCAGTTCCGTGCGGAGCTGGTCGGCCCAGACCGGGTCGACCACGCCCCGGAAGGTGTGCAGTGTGCCGCTGATGCGGCGTGCGGAGCGGCGCAGCGAACCGGCGGCCTTCTCGGCCCCTTGCGTGCCGGCGTCCGTCGGGGCGCTGTGCTCGCGGTGCAGGCGCAGGCTCCGCAGGAAGCCGGCGGCCTGTTCCCGCAGGTAGGGGGCGAGGACGTCCTCGGCGGGGAGGTCCGGTGCCTGCGTCGTCGTCAGCTGGTCAGGGCGTCGCACGCCGGCGCCTCCGTGCGTCGATGAGCATCTCTTGTACGTGCCGCAAGGGCTGGCCGTCCGCGTCCGAGGCGTGCCGGGTCCAGTTCCCGTCGGGACCCAGGTGCCAGGAGGACGTGGTGTCGGACATGCCTGTTTCGAGGAGCCTCGAGAGGGCGGCGCGATGCGCGGGGTCGGTGACCCGGACCAGTGCTTCGATCCGGCGGTCGAGGTTGCGGTGCATCATGTCGGCGCTGCCGAACCAGACTTCGGGCTCGCCGCCGTTGCCGAAGGCGAAGACCCGGGAGTGTTCGAGGAAGCGGCCCAGTATCGAGCGGACCCGGACGTTCTCGGAGAGCCCGCTGACGCCGGGGCGGATCGCGCAGATGCCGCGTACCCAGATGTCGACCGTCACGCCGGCCTGCCCGGCCCGGTAGCAGGCGTCGATGATCGCTTCGTCGACCATGGAGTTGACCTTGATGCGGACGTAGGCGGAGCGGCCCGCGCGGTGGTGGGTGATCTCCTTGTTGATGCGGGCGATCAGTCCGTCACGCAGGGACTTCGGGGCGACCAGCAGCCGGCGGTAGGTCTCGCGGCGCGAGTAGCCGGAGAGGCGGTTGAAGAGGTCGGAGAGGTCCGCGCCGACCTGCGGGTCGGCGGTGAGCAGGCCGAGGTCCTCGTACAGCCTGGCGGTCTTGGGGTGGTAGTTGCCGGTGCCGACGTGGGAGTAGCGGCGCAGCGTGTCGCCCTCCTGGCGTACGACGAGCGACAGCTTGCAGTGGGTCTTGAGGCCGACGAGGCCGTAGACGACGTGGCAGCCGGCCTCCTCCAGCTTGCGCGCCCACTTGATGTTGGCCTGCTCGTCGAAGCGGGCCTTGATCTCGACGAGGACGAGGACCTGCTTGCCGGACTCGGCGGCGTCGATCAGGGCGTCCACTATCGGGGAGTCGCCCGAGGTCCGGTACAGGGTCTGCTTGATCGCGAGGACGTCCGGGTCGCCCGCCGCCTGTTCCAGGAAGGCCTGGACGGACGTGGAGAACGAGTCGTACGGGTGGTGCAGCAGCACGTCCCGTTCGCGCAGGGCGGCGAAGATGTCGGGCGCGGAGGCGGACTCGACCTCGGCGAGATCGCGGTGGGTGCCCGCGATGAACTTGGGGAACTTCAGCTCGGGCCGGTCCAGCGACGCTATGCCGAACAGCCCGGTGAGGTCGAGCGGGCCGGGCAGCGGGTAGAGCTCGGTCTCGGAGATCTTCAGCTCGCGTACGAGCAGGTCCAGCACGTACGGGTCGATGGACTCCTCGACCTCCAGGCGCACCGGCGGGCCGAAGCGGCGCCGCATGAGCTCCTTCTCCAGGGCCTGGAGCAGGTTCTCGGCGTCGTCCTCCTCGACCTCCAGGTCCTCGTTCCTGGTGACCCGGAACATGTGGTGGGCGAGGACCTCCATGCCGGGGAAGAGCTCTTCGAGGTGGGCCGCGATGATGTCCTCGATGGGGACGTAGCGCTGCGGCGACGCCTCCAGGAAGCGGGTGAGCAGCGGCGGCACCTTGACGCGGGCGAAGTGGCGGTGGCCGCTGACCGGGTTGCGTACGACGACGGCGAGGTTGAGCGAGAGGCCGGAGATGTACGGGAAGGGGTGCGCGGGGTCGACGGCCAGCGGGGTCAGCACGGGGAAGACGCGCTGCCGGAAGAAGGTGAACAGGCGGGCCTGTTCCTTCTCGGTCAGCTCGGGCCAGCGGATGAGCTGGATGCCCTCGTCGGAGAGTGCGGGCGCGATGTCCTGCTGGTAGCAGGCGGCGTGCCGGGCCATGAGCTCGCGCGAGCGGGTCCAGATCAGGTCGAGGACCTCGCGGGGCTGGAGGCCGGACGCGGAGCGGGTGGCGACGCCGGTGGCGATACGGCGCTTGAGTCCGGCCACCCGGACCATGAAGAACTCGTCCAGGTTCGAGGCGAAGATGGCGAGGAAATTAGCCCGTTCGAGGAGTGGGGTGGCGGGATCCTCGGCCAGTTCCAGCACTCGTTCGTTGAATGCGAGCCAACTGCGTTCCCGGTCGAGGAACCGGCCCTGCGGCAGCTCTTCGCCGTCCGTCTCCGGCTCGTACGCGTCGGCGTCGTTGTCCAGATCGGGGTCCAGGTCAGCGGCTGTGGACAGGCCCGCGGGCGCGGACGACGAGCCGGCGACGGCATTCGGCCGGTGCGCGGCGAGGGAGCCGACCGACGGCTGGGCGGGCTGGACCGGGACCTCGGAGCTGGGCTGCTGGCTCATGGACCTATTCTTCCGTGCGTTCGGCTCCAGGGGCGCGTCGGAGCCGTTAAAGATCACGGAAGATGCGGGAGAGGGCGGAGGACCGGGTTCGCTCCCGTTGCGGGGGGTGGGCAGAGCTGGCTGCATCCCGTGAGGGTCGCAAGCGTGTCTGAATGGCTGGTAACGGCGACATGACATGCAGGAAGCGGTGTGACTGCGGGGGTGTCCCCGTTCACCGTATGTGTCCTCCCTGTCCGGGCACCCCCCGGGCCCGGACAGGGAGGTTTCTCAGCCGTGGCGGCGCCGCAGCACGCGGAAGGCGAGTGCGAGGGCCAGGGCGGCGAAGGCGAGGAGGATGCCTGTCTCGACGAGCTGGAGCGGCCAGAAGTGCGAGGCGGGGTGGTAGTCGAGGTAGGCGCCGGTGACGTCGTGCTCGGTCAGGCATCGCTTCATGAACGTCTCGTCGGCCCGCGGCAGGCACACCTCCCACGGCAGCCGTTCACCGCTGCCGGTGACCCGGCCGAGGTCGATGACCCAGGAGGTGTTCGGAATGCCTGAGTTCCCTTCGGTCGGGCGGATCACGGTCCGCAGGGGCCAGAGGCTGCTCCGGAGGCTCGCCAGCGTCGTGATCACCGTGCCCATGACGAGTGCGGCCACCGACATCGCGGCCACCGTGCGGCGCACCAGCAGCCCCGTGAGCGCGCCCACGGCGATGCCGAGCAGCGTGCAGCCGATGACCGCGGGGGGTGTCGCGGCGAAGACCGGTGCCTCGTACCAGTAGAGCGGGCTCTCGACGCCCGCCCGTGGCCGTGCCCAGGTGAAGACGGCGGACAGCAGGGACACACCGGCGACCAGCAGCACGGCCGGGACGGCGAGCTTGGCGGCCAGCCAGCGCGTGGGTGTCACGGACTGGGTCCAGGCCATGCGGTACGTACCGCTCTCCAGCTCCCTGGCGATCACGGGGCCGGCGACGAACGCGCTGACGACCCCGGGCAGGACCGTGAGTATCAGCGACGCGTAGGTCAGCACCCTGCTGTACAGGTACATGGCGTCGCTGAAGTCCCTGATCCGCTGGTCGCACTCGGGGCCGGAGACACCCGAGGCCTCGCAGGGGCCCGCCGCGAACGTGTCCATGACGTGGGACGTCCGCAGCGCGAAGACGACGAGGACGATGATTCCGGCCACGGCGACCAGGCCCGCGATCTGCAGGGCGCGCCGGTGCTGGCGCACGGCCACGCGGGCGGGGCCGCGCAGGGGGGTGAGGGTGCTCATACGGAGGCCTCCGCCTGGTTCGGTATGCGGGACGCGCTCGGTGTGAGGAGGGGCGGAGCCTCGGGGGAGCGGAGGTGGGCCAGCAGGAGCTCCTCCAGCGAAGGCTCCGTGACGTCCCAGGCGGTGAGGTCCACCGGGCCCTCCTTCCGTACGAGTGCGGTGAGCTGACGCCCCGTCGTACGTGACTCGACGACGGTGTGCGGGGCGAGGTCGCGGACCTGGCCGGTGAGTACGGCGTGCGCGGCGACGATGTCGTCGCTCTCGCCGCCGAGCCGGACCGTGCCGCCGTCGACGAGCAGGAGGTAGTCGCAGGCGCCCTCCAGCTCGGTGAGGATGTGCGACGACATCACGATGGTGGTGGAGTGCTCGGCGGCCTCGGCCATCAGGACGCCCATCAGCTGGTGCCGGGCGAGCGGGTCGAGGTCGGCCATCGGCTCGTCCAGCAGCATCAGTTCGGGCCGTTTGCCCAGCGCGAGTGCGAGGGCGAGCCGGGTGCGCTGCCCGCCGGAGAGCGTGCGGACCTTCGCGTCCTGCGGGAGCGGTCCGGCGATCCGTCCGGCGGCCTCGCCGTCCCAGGCGGCGGGGTTGAGCTCCCGGCCGGCCCACAGGGTGTCGGCCACGGTGAACTGCGGGTACAGGGGCTTGTCCTGGGACACGTAGGCGATACGCGGCCGGGCCTCGGCGGGGGTGGCGGAGCCGAGGACCCGCACCGTTCCCTCGGTGGGCCGGAGCAGGCCCGCCGCGAGGGTGAGCAGGGTGGATTTCCCGGCACCGTTGGGCCCGACGAGGGCGCACACCCGTCCGGCGGGCAGCCGGAACGAGCAGTCGCGCAGCGCCCACCCGGCCTTTCGCCCGTACTTCATACCGAGGCCGGTCGCCTCGATCGCGGCGCCTGTCATGAGTCCTGGTCCCCCTTGAATGTGCTGTCCAGTACGGCGGTGAAGAGAGCGCTCACGTCGTCCTTGTCCAGTCCCGCGGTGCGGGCCCTGCGGGCCCAGTCGGCGAGTTCGGCCCGCAGCGGTGCGTCGCCCGCGGCGGCCGCGCTGCCGAGGGTCCGGCGGACGAAGGTGCCGAGGCCGCGGCGGGCCTCGACGAGACCTTCGCGTTCGAGTTCGCGGTAGGCCTTGAGGACGGTGTTGGGGTTGATGGCGGTGGCCTCGACGACCTCGCGGGCCGTGGGCAGCCGGTCGCCGGGTTCCAGCACGCCCAGCCGGAGGGCCTGTTTGGTCTGCTGCACGATCTGCAGGTAGGTGGCGACGCCGCTGCGCCGGTCGATGCGGAACTCGACCGCTGCGGACTCGGCCATGTTCACCACCCTTTCACTAATTGAGTAGTGAAAGGGTGTCGCAAAGAAGGGGCGGCGTCAAGCGACGCCGCCCCCAGGGCCCTTGACGGAGCTGCCCGGTGTCAGGACTCCGTGCGGTACATCAGGTCGACCTCGTGCGTGGCGAAACCCATCCGCTCGTACACCGACAGGGCCGCCGGGTTGTCGGCATCGACGTAGAGCATCGCGTTCGGCAGCCCCTGCGCCGCCAGGTGGCGCAGCCCGATCGCGGTGAGCGCCTTGCCGAGGCCGCCGCCCTGGGCCTCGGGCAGGATGCCGACGACGTACACCTCGCCGAGCTGCTCCTCGGCGTGCACCTTCGTCCAGTGGAAGCCGATGATCGCGCCGTCGCGCTCGGCGAGGAAGAAGCCCTTCGCGTCGAACCACGGCGCGGCCTTGCGGTCGTCCAGGTCACGCTGGGAGAGGGAGCCCTGCTCGGGGTGGTGGGCGAAAGCCGCCCGGTTGACGGCGAGCCAGGCCGCGTCGTCCCGGCCCGGCACGAAGGTGCGGACGGTGACGCCCGGAGGCAGGACCGGCTCGGCGATGTCGATCGAGTCCAGGGGCCGGCGGAGCTGGCGCAGCTCCCGGAAGAGGGAGAGGCCGAGGACCTGGGCGAGGTGCCGGGCCGCCGACTTGCCGCCGTGCGCCCAGACCCGCAGCCGCTTCCCGGTCGCGGCGAGGAGGGCGGCGCCGAGGGCCCGGCCGTGCCCGTGGCCCCGGTGGGCGGGGTGGACGACGAGCTCGGCGGCGGGGGCCTCGACCGGGTCGGTGTCCTCCAGTTGCGCGTACCCGGCGAGTGTCCCGTCGGCGGTGAGCAGGAAGTGCCGGACGCCCTCGCGGTGCCCGCCCCTGAGCTGGAGCCGCCCCTGCTCGGAGACCGCCTCCCTGCCGTCGGTCCCGGCCGCCTCGCCGAGGAGGGCCAGGACGGCGTCGGCCTGCTCGGAGGTGAGCGCGTCGAGGGTCTCGATCGCCCGGCCGGGGGCGGGGAGGGGTACGTCAGTCGTCATGGGTACGAGCGTACGGGGCGGGGGTGGGGCGTTCCATGCCGTCGCGTCCGGCGCCGGGGGAACGGCCCCACCGAGCGGGTGCGGGGCCCTACTCGACTTCCTCGAAGCCGGGCGCGTTGTAGCCGGCCGGGCCGACGGTGACACGCAGGGTCTTGTAGCCGCCGTCGCCGTCACCGCCGTACTCGCTCCAGAACGTGCACGTGTAACCGGAGTCGGTGTCGAAGTCGTAGGCCTTCGCGGCCGGGATCTCGTCGCAGGAGAGCTTGCTCGCGTCGCTGCGCCCGGAAGCGGCACCGTACTGCTCGTTGAACTGGTGGTAGACCACCTTCGCGACCAGCAGGCCCTTGCCGGGCTCGGCGGTGTAGGAGGTGATGAAGCTGCCTTCGCGGTACGAGTCGCTGATCGTGACCTCGTAGGGGATCTCCGCCCCCTCGTACGTCACCGTGCATGTGCTGACCGCACCGGCCTTCTGCGTCACGCCGTCCGGGCAGTCGGCCGCTGTCGTGCCCGGCACCTTGGTGGACAACAGGACCGATTCGCGCAGCCGGTGCTCCACCTGCTTCGTGAACGACGCTCCGCGTGCGGGTGCGGGAGTGACCTTGAGGCCCTTGTCGCCGCTCTTGAGCACGTCCTTCTGGGGGCCGTCCACGACAACCGGCAGGGCCTTCCCCTGTGCGGCGGCGTCCCCGGACTTCTCGCTTCCTCCGGACGCGGACCCCGATGCGGAGCCGTCGTCGGACCCGCAGCCGGCGGTGAGCAGGCCTGCTGCGAGCAGGGCCACCAAAAACTTCGAATTCCTCATGAGGCGGAGAATATGGGGTGCTGCCGACAGGCCGGCCGGCTGCGCGGGGCCGCCTCGACGTGCGGTTACAGCGGGAATCACGGCATATTTCAGGGCCGGTGGGACCCGAAGCGCGCACCGGACGTGGATGCATCGCGCGTAGCGCTGATCAGCTTGTGGCGCTCCTGTCGTGCAACCGTGACAGTGGCGCACCGTCAGATGAGGTGCCCGGCGCGATATGTGAGGTTTGCTTGCTACGCGGCTTCTGGACCAGGAAGCAACCAGGTCGTAACCCCGTAACCCTGTCGCGCTACGCGCGTTGACTCTAGGCTGCGGCTCGCATGTGATACCGATTCACCACCCTCCGCTGAACTCACAAGGGGACCGATGTCAGCGACTCCGCAGAAGAACCGCGCGTCCAGGCGGGTGCTCGCCGCCGCGGCCGGTCTGGCCACCGTCGGCGCGCTCGTCGCCGCGATGCCGGCCGGCGCCCATGACCGAGGGCACGGCCACGGTCACGGCCACAAGTCCCGTACCGTCGACGTCCAGTTGCTCTCCTTCAACGACCTGCACGGCAACCTGGAGCCGCCGGCCGGTTCCGCCGGATCGGTCAGCGAGACGCAGGCCGACGGCACCGTGAAGTCGATCCCGGCCGGTGGCGTCGAGTACCTGGCGACCTCGCTGCGCACCGCGCGCGCGGGGCACCCGTACTCCGTCACCGCGGCCGGTGGCGACATGGTGGGCGCGAGCCCGCTGCTCTCCGGGCTCTTCCACGACGAGCCCACGATCGAGGCGCTCAACGGCCTCGACCTCGACGTGACGGCCGTCGGCAACCACGAGTTCGACGAGGGAGCCACCGAGCTGGCCCGTCTGCAGAACGGCGGCTGCCACCCGGTCGAGGGCTGCTACGAACAGGGCAAGAAGTTCAAGGGCGCGGACTTCCCGTACCTCGCGGCCAACGTGACGGCCGAGAAGACCGGCAGGCCGATCCTCAAGCCGTACACGGTCTGGAAGAAGAACGGCGTCAAGATCGGCTTCATCGGGGTGACCCTGGAGGGCACGCCGAACATCGTCACGGCCAACGGCGTCAAGGGCCTGAAGTTCCACGACGAGATCGAGACGGTCAACAAGTACGCCAAGGAACTGGACCGCCAGGGCGTCAAGTCCATCGTCGCGCTGATCCACGAGGGCGGGGCCCCGGCCTCCTCCTCGTACAACTACGACTGCGACAGCCCCGGCGCCGGTGACGGCATCTCCGGGCCGATCGTCGACATCGCGAAGGGCATCACGCCGAAGGTCGACGCCCTGGTCACGGGCCACACCCACCAGGCGTACGTGTGCACCGTCCCGGACCCTGCGGGCAACCCGCGCATGGTCACCTCGGCCTCCTCGTTCGGCAAGGTCTACACGGACACGACGCTCACCTACGACCGCAGGACCAAGGACATCGTCCGTACGTCGGTGAAGTCGGCGACGTCGGTGAACCACGTCGTCACCCGTGACCAGGCCAAGGCCACGGACATGACGGCGCTGATCGCCCGCTGGAACACGCTCGCGGCCCCGATCGCGAACCGGCCGCAGGGCTTCATCTCCGCCGACATCAACGGCCGCGGCTCCACGGCCCCCGAGAAGCCTCTCGGCAACCTGATCGCGGACGCCCAGCTGGAGGGCCTGGCCCCGGCGGACAAGGGCGGTGCGGTCGTCGCGTTCATGAACCCGGGCGGCATCCGCTCCGACCTCGTGTACGCGCCGTCCGGCAGCGAGGGCGCCGGAGTGGTGACGTACGGCGAGGCGTTCACCGTCCAGCCGTTCACCAACATGATGAACGTCGTCGACCTGACCGGCGCGCAGCTCGTCACCGCGCTCCAGCAGCAGGTCAGCGGCTCCAACGCGGCCTCGCCGAAGATCCTCCAGGTCTCGAAGGGCCTCACCTACACCCTCGACCTCACGAAGGCCGGCGCCGACCGTGTGGTCGCCGATTCGATCCGGCTGAACGGTGAGGCGATCGACCCGGCGAAGACGTACCGCGTCGCGATGAACGAGTTCCTCGCGGGCGGCGGCGACGGATTCGCGGCCCTCGGCCAGGGCACGAACAAGCTGGTCGGCCCGTCCGACCTGGACCTGTTCAACGCCTACCTGGCGGCGCACTCCACGGCCGCCGCGCCGCTGGCCCCGCCGGCCACGGACCGGATCACGATCGTGCAGTAGCCCTGCACGGCCCGGGAACGGGCCCAGGGACACCGATGGCCCGCCACGGGAAGTGGCGGGCCATCGGCTTGTTCAGGCCGGTCCGGGGACGAAGATCTCGTGTCCTCCCACGCGGCGCCACAGGATGTGCGTTACTCCTGGACGGACTTCGTCTCCGTACTGCCAGGTGGCACGACCGTCGGGAGCCCATGTCATCTCCATGACAGGGCGCGCGCCCTGCGGCAGGGAGATGCCCTGAACCGGCTTGACCCGGAGCCCGGGTCGGAACTGCCCTCGCTCCACATCCGGAACGAACTTCTTCCGGATGACGTCTTCGAAGCGCTTCTGCTCCTCAGGCTTCAGGGCCTTGAAGTCGCGCTTGAAGTGGGCAGTCGTCTCGAAAGTCGGCAATCGGGCCTCCCGGTGTCAGGGGTCAGTCTTCGTCGAGGTGCGCGAACATGCTGTCCGTGTCCTCGTGGACGGTGGTGCGCCCGGCAGCGATGTCCTCGCTGGTCCTGCGCTCACCCTCCTGCCACTCGGGGGTCCAGAACCAGGCCTGGTCGGAGCGGATCTTGGTGAGTCCGTGCACCGTCACTTCGCCGGCGCTGGTGATCTCGAACTCGAGCTCGTCGCCCTGTTCCACCCCGAGGGCGGCCCGAATGGCCTTGGGCAGCGTGACCTGCCCGTTCGTGCGCAGTGTGGCCGTGGCCGTAGTCATGTGATGACCTCCTACCTCTGTCGCCATCCCAGCCAACGTATCACGCAATCTCGAAGATTGAAAATTTGCGAAATTCGTAATTTTCCATCCGGGACGGCGGGGTGGAGATGGTTCGGTCCTGTTCCGCGATTGAAGTGGACCCGTCATAATTCAGGCCCGCTCCCCCCACGGCTGACCGGAGACGCATCCGCATGAGTCCGTACACCACCACACGCCGGACCTTCCTCACCGGAGCCCTCGCCGCCACCGCCGGAGTCGCTCTCGGCGCGCCACCCGCCCACTCCGCACCCGCGAGGGTCCTCGGCACCCAGGACTGGATGGCCGGCATCGCCGACGCCACCCCGCTGCGACGCCTCACCATCCCGGGAACGCACAACTCGGGTGCGCGCTACGGCGGCCCCTGGACGGCATGCCAGAACACCACGATCGCCGAACAGCTCAACAGTGGCATCCGCTTCCTCGACATACGCTGCCGGATCAGCGGCGACGCGTACGCCATCCATCACGGGGCCTCGTACCAGAACCTGAACTTCGACGACGTCCTGGGCGCCTGCCGGGACTTCCTGGCCCAGCGGCCGTCGGAGACCGTACTGATGCGGGTCAAGCAGGAGTACTCCGAGGAGAGCGACGCCGCGTTCCGGCGGATCTTCGACATCTACCTCGACGGCAAGGGCTGGCGCCCGCTCCTGCGCCTCGACTCCGCGCTCCCGGACCTCGGCGGGGCGCGGGGCAAGGTCGTGCTGCTCGCCGACAACGGAGGCCTGCCGGGGGTCCGGTACGCCGATTCCGCGCTCTTCGACATCCAGGACGACTACATGGCCGAGCCGTTCGGCAAGTACCCGAAGATCGAGGCGCAGTTCCGCAAGGCCGCACAGCAGCCCGGCAAGCTGTTCATGAACTACGTGAGCACCGCCGCCCTGATGCCGCCGCGCTGGAACTCCGACCGGCTCAACCCGCAGGTCCACTCGTTCCTCGACGGGGCGGAGGCGACGGGCTGGACCGGGCTCGGCATCGTCCCGCTCGACTATCCGGCGACCCGGTCGGGGCTGGTCGAGTCACTGATTCGGCACAACCCGGCGGGCTGAGGCGTCGGACCCGGTGGCGGCGGGGTCAGGCGGTGCGCGCGGCCCGTTTGACGGCGTAGGCGCACAGCCGGGTTCCGTACAGGTCCAGGGCGTCGTCAGGGTCCTGGTCGTAGTGGGCGGCCACCTCGTGCCACCGGTCCCAGGCGTAGAGCCGGGCGTGGCGGCGGTCGTCGTCCGTACGCGCCGGGGTGTCGGCCCGGCGGTTGTTCAGCCACCACTGCCACTCCTGGTGAGCGGCCGGGTCGGCTGTGAGCTCCTCGTCCGGCCGACGGGCGGCTTCGGGACGCCGGTCCCGGGCGAGAGCGGCGGTGATGTACGCGGCAGGCCGTGCGGGGCGCCAGTCGACGGCCAGGCCGATGAGTTCGGCCGCGATGTCGTGCGCCTCCAGGCCCCGGTCGATCAACGGGCGCAGCGCGAAGCCCAGTCGGCGGAGTCCTTCGCGCCGGGTCCAGCCGACGAGGGGCCGGACCTGCCGGGCGATCCCGATGTCGCGGGCCACCTGCCACGGGCTCCGGGGCGAGGGGCGGCCACCACTCCCCCTGACTCTCCTGGTGCTGCGGTTCGCCCGCGAGGTGTAGTTGATCCCACCGTCAAGGTCAGCGCGAGGCACATCGTGGTGGGGCACAGGAGAATGGGGTGCACGCGATGCGGGACGGACCGCGCCTTGGTGCCGGTTGTCCACAGGGTGTGGGGTGGCGCGGCCGGCGCCGACCGCGCGCATCCGCCCCTCGGCCGTCACTCCGAGCAGCCGGGCGCCGTAGCCGGTGCCGTCGAGCCGGTGCCCCATGGCGGTGTCGTACGCTGCCGGGATCGTTGCCGCGTAGATGGTTGCCGTGGCCGTGTACGAGCGGCCCGGGAGCCTCAGGTTCTTCTTGCTGCCGTGTCTGTGCCAGGCCAGCGCGCCGAGCTCCCGCAGCACCCGGACATGGCGCTTCACCGTCGCCGTCGACACTCCGCACCGGGCAGCGGTGCCTTCGAGGTCGTACAGGACGAGTCCCAGTCGGTAGTCCATCCGCGCCGCGAGATCCCGGGCCACGGCGAGCGTGGTCCCGCCCGCGCGCGGGTGGAGGCCCGCGCCGACCAGCCACGTCACGGCGGGCAGCCACGCGCGCGGCTGGGAGCGGCGGGCGGACGTCGAGTCGACCTCCTGCGAGGCGCGGGGAACGCGGGTCCATACCGGATCAGGGCATGCCGGAGGAGCGCAGCGCGAAGCCGCGCCGGTGGTGCGGCGCATCAGGGTCCGTAGTAGGGGCGGGGCGGGCCGACGACCAGGCCTGCCGGTGGATCACGGCGGGCGGTAGGCCTCAACGCCGTGCGGGCGCGCGAGCTGAGCGCTATGCGGCAGTTCTCGCGTCCCCGGAGAGCGTGAACCAGACCGCCTTGTGGCTGGGTGCGCAGCACCCGCAGACGTCCGATCCCCACGCGAGGGCAAGTGCCTCCAGGAGAAACAGCCCCCGCCCGCGCTCCTGCGCGGGGCCGGTGCGGACCCCGCCTGCCGGGGGCGCGGTCCAGGGCGCGTCGTCGGCGACGGAGACGGTCACCTGCTCCGGGCCGACCGCCACATGGACGCGGATCAGCGAAGTGCGGGTATGGCGGTGGGCGTTGGCCACGACCTCGGTGACGCAGAGGCGGGCGTCGTCGACGATGCCGCTGTGCGGGGTGCCGGTGAGCAGCGAGGCGACGAAGTGCCGGGCGATCCCGGCCGAACGTGCGGTGTTGGGGAGGGAGAGCCGGTAGTTCTCGCCGTCCTGCCGGTGTGGTGATGCGGAGGGTGCGGTGGTGTTGGCGCTGGTCATGTCGGTCTCCCCACGTGATGCGATCCGAACTGGCGCGCTGCTCGTTGACCGTGCGGGCGTGCCCGTCAGAGGGCGCGTCCGTGTGGTCGTACGTCGAGGGGCCCGTGCGCTGCGCGGGGTGCTAACGAAAGTACCTTGCCGCATAACTAGTGATACGCCTCGATGTTCTGGGTAACGAGCGCGCAGTGGTTCGGGTACGGCCAGACTGGGATTCGAGGGAAGGGAGATCTTGATGCCGCCAAGGAAGCTGCTCACGGTGCGGCAGCGCCGACTCGGCTCCGAACTACGGAGGTTGAGGGAGCGCGCGGGTATGACGCTCGCCCAGGCTGCCGAGCGGCTGGGAGCAGACCGCACCACCGTCAGCAACACGGAGTCCGGACGGTTCGGAGTGAGCCCTCAGCGGGTTCGCATGTGGGCCGACCACTACAAGTGCCCCGACGAGGCGTACGTCAATGCGCTCGCCGCCATGGCCGGAGAGCGGGTGAGCGGATGGTGGGAGCACTACCGTGGCGAGCTGGCGACCGACGCCCTCGATCTCGCCGAGCTGGAGCATCACGCTGCTGCCATCCGCTCCGTGCAGGTCATGTATATGCCGGGTCTGTTGCAGACCGAGGGCTACGCGCGCAGCGTCTTCGCCGAAAGTGTCCCTCCGCCGAGCCCGACACGCCAACGGCGTCTGCTGTCCCATCGGTTGCAACGCCGCGATGTCCTCGACCGGCCGGACCCGCCCGCCTGTACGTTCCTGATCCACGAGGCGGCGTTGCGGATGACCTACGGGGGCGTGGCTGTCGCGCGAGGCCAACTTGCCCATCTCCTGACTGAATCAGATCGTGGCAACGTCACCGTCAGGGTGATTCCCTTTGCTGCCGGTGGCTTCCCGTTCGCAAGCAGTTCGGCACACTACGTGTGCGGAGTCGTCCCGCAGCTCGACACCGTGCAGGTGGACACCGCGACCGGTTCGTCCTTCCTGGACGCCGAAACGAGCCTGGTGAACTGGCGTTTCGCTCTGGACCGGACCGAGGAGCGGTCCCTCGACCCAGTCGGTTCGCGGGATTTCATCCTGAAGATCGCACAACAAGCATGAAGGCGTGAGGATCATGGAAATCCAATGGCGCAAGTCCTCGAAGTCCTCGAACGCCGAGGGCTCGGACTGCCTCGAACTCGCCGAGCACGAAGGCGAGATACTGCTCCGCGAGAGCGACCACCCGGGCGTGGTCGTACGCACCACCCGCGCCAAGCTGCGGGCCTTCCTCGGCGGCGCCAAGGAGGGCGAGTTCGACGATCTGGCTTGAGCGGGCGCACGGGGGGCCTTCGAACTCGACCGCGCAATCCTGCCCGGCACACTCACCGGTGTGAGGGCTGCAGGCCGACGTTCTCGCGTACGCCGAGCGGTCGATATCAAAGCCGTTGCCGGAGTCCGTGCGGACAGTCGATCATGGGCCGATGAGCGAATTGCCTGACCGGCAGGTCCCGGATCTGGATGCGCTGTCGGTGCTCTGGGAACAGCGATGGCCGGCCCTGCCCGGGGATCTTCAGATGCGGCACGCCCACCCTGATCGGTGGGTGCGCTTCCACAGTCTTCCCGGATCCAAGCGATACCCCGAAAACGACGACGAGTACGCAATCATGCTTGATCGTCATCACGCCGTGCTGAACGAGCTGGGGCCACATGACACTGAGCTGTACGTGATCACCCGTGAATGGAACTGGGATGCCGAACCCGTCACGCGCATGCCCCAACTGGCGCAGGTCGACCCGGATGCCCGGCACTGGGGCAGCCACGTCCACGACGATGAGTTCCCGGATGACATCGTTTACGAGCACGAATACGTCAGTGTTCGCCCTCGCACCAGGCGGGAGCTCTCCCCGCTGTTGAGGTTGGTCGCTGATGAGGTGATCGCGGGAGTCACGCTGGCTCCGCTCGACCTTCGCTGGTTGTACCACCCGTACGACGGAGGCGGGGATGTCTACGCTTCAAGCGCCAGCGTCACCGGCCTCAGGGCGGCACATCCCGATTGGCTCTCCACCCACCCGAGTGGTATGTGAGGCTTGTGGGGCTGCTCACCCGGGCCGGTCCCGACGAGTTCTGCCGCCGTCTGTGATCCGGCCGCCCCCGCTCACAGCTCCGGCGGCGGCTGCGGTGCGCCCGGCAGACGGATCGAGGCCACCGTGCCCTCGCCGCCGGAGGGCGGGCGCAGGGCGATCTCGCCGCCCGCCTGCTGGACCGTGCGGGCCACGATGGACAGTCCGAGCCCGGATCCGGGGAGCTGGCGGGCCGAGGGGGAGCGCCAGAAGCGTTCGAAGACGTGCGGGAGTTCCTCGGCCGGGATGCCGGGACCGCGGTCCCTCACGGTCAGCTCGCCGCGGTACAGGGCGACGTCGATCGTGCCGCCGGGCGGGCTGAACTTCACCGCGTTGTCCAGGACGTTGACGACCGCCCGCTCCAGCGCGGCCGGCTCGGCCCGTACGTACCAGGGGGCCAGCTCGGCGGTGATCGTCATATCGGGGCCGCGCAGCCGGGCGCGTTGCAGAGCGGTGCGGGTGATGTCGTGCAGGGCGACCACCTGGAGGGGGCCGGGCTCGGCGGCGTCCGGGCGGGAGAGCTCCTGGAGGTCGCCGATGAGGGCCGCCAGCTCGGTCATCTGGGCCTTCACCGAGGCCATCAGGGCCTTGCGGTCGTCGGGCGGGATGGCCCGGCCGGTCTCGTCGCTGCGGGCGAGCAGCTCGATGTTCGTACGGAGCGAGGTGAGCGGGGTGCGCAGCTCGTGCCCGGCGTCCGCGATGAGCTGCGACTGGCGGTCGCGCGAGGTGGCCAGCGAGCTGGTCATCGAGTTGAAGGAGCGCGAGAGCCGGGCGATCTCGTCCTCGCCCTCGGCCGGGATCCGCACGGTGAGGTCCTCGGTACGGGCGACGTGCTCGACGGCGTCGGCGAGCTCGTCGACGGGCCGCAGGCCGGTACGGGCGATCCAGAGCCCGGCGGCGCCGGCCCCGACGACGCCGATGCCGGAGACGAAGAGGAGCATCCAAGCGAGGGTGGAGAGGGGCTCGTCGACCTCGCTCATCGGGCGGGCGACGGAGACCGCGAGGGTGTTGACGGGGGCGGGCCCGGGGCGGGTGAACTTGATCGGCCGGGTCAGGACCCGCAGCTGCTTGCCGTCGGTTCCGGTGACGGTGTGCAGGACTTCCTCCCGGTCCCCGCCGGCCACCGCGATGTCCGCGTCGGTCGTGGGGAAGGGGCCGCCCCGCGACGGGGCGGCGCAGGGTTCGCCGGTGGTCGCGATGATCTGCACGCTGTACGAGCCGGGGGAAGGGCGCTGGCCGGCCGCCGTGCCCGCGCAGGCGTTGAGCAGGTTCTGGACGTACTCCTTGTCGATCGCGGTGGAGTTGCGCAGCGACTCGTCCAGCTGGTGCTCCAGCTGCTCGCGCGTCACGAACCAGCAGGAGGCGGCGACCGCGGCGACCGCCACCGCGACCGCCGTGGCGACCAGCAGGGCGAGGCGGGAGCGGAGCGGCAGCGTGCGGAAGCGGCGGAGCAGGCCGGTCACGCCTCACCGCCGCCGGAGCGCAGCGCGTACCCGACGCCCCGCACCGTGTGGACGAGCCGCGGCTCGCCGCCCGCCTCGGTCTTGCGGCGCAGGTACATCACGTACACGTCCAGGGAGTTGGAGCTGGGTTCGAAGTCGAAGCCCCAGACGGCCTTGAGGATCTGCTCACGGGTCAGCACCTGCCGGGGGTGGGCCAGGAACATCTCCAGCAGGGTGAACTCGGTGCGGGTCAGCTCGACCCGGCGGGTGCCCCGGGTGACCTCGCGGGTGTTCAGGTCCATCCGGAGGTCGGCGAAGGCCAGTACGTCGTTGTCGGGTACGGCCCCGCCCGCCGCGACCGCGTACGAGCTGCGGCGCAGCAGGGCCCGGATGCGGGCGAAGAGTTCGTCCAGCTCGAAGGGCTTCACGAGGTAGTCGTCGGCGCCCGCGTCGAGGCCGGTGACCCGGTCGCCGACGGTGTCGCGGGCGGTGAGCATCAGGATGGGGGTGGTCGTGCCGGTGGCCCGGATGCGCCGGGCGGCGGTGAGGCCGTCCATGCGGGGCATCTGGATGTCCAGGACGATCAGGTCGGGGGCGTACGACTCCGCCTTGGCGAGGGCGTCGTAACCGTCCACGGCGACCTCGGTGCCGTACCCCTCGAAGGCGAGGCTGCGCTGCAGTGCCTCGCGCACGGCGGGCTCGTCGTCGACGATCAGGACGCGCTGCGGATCGTCTTCGGCGGGGCTCATCGCTACGTCGTCCTCTTCCTTCGTGTGACGGTTCCTGTGTGCTGTGCTCTCAGCCTCGCACGGCCGTCGCACGGCGTCGCGCGGCGCGGCGCCCGCGGCCGGTGGTGGCGGTGCGGACCGCCGCGGTGTCGGTACCGGGGTTCATGGCGACCTCCTCGTCAGGAGCCGTTGCCGGCGCGCAGGGTGTCCAGGTCGGCCTTGACGGTGTCGACCGGGATGGCGAAGCCGAGGCCCACGCTGCCCGCCGCCGAGCTGCCTGAGCCGCTCGCCGAACTGGGGGAGTACATGGCGGAGTTGATGCCGATGATCTCGCCGTCCATGTTGATGAGCGCGCCGCCGGAGTTGCCGGGGTTGAGCGAGGCGTCGGTCTGGAGGGCCTTGTACGTGGTCTTGGACGTGCCCGTGTCGCCGTTGAACTGCTGCCCGCCGAACTCGAACGGCCAGTTTCCACCGCCCTGTTGCTGCTGCTGTTCCTGCCCGGAACTGTCTTCGTCCTTGGCGACCGTGACATCGCGGTCCAGGGCCGAGACGATGCCGCTGGTGACCGTGCCGGTGAGGCCTTCGGGCGAGCCGATCGCCACGACCTGGTCGCCGACCTTCACCGAGGAGGAGTCGCCGAGGGAGGCGGTCTTCAGCCCGCTCGCGTCCTGGAGCTTGATGAGCGCCAGGTCCTTGTCGGCGTCGGTGCCGACGACGTCGGCGGTGTACGTCTTGCCGGTGCTCAGGGCCACCTTGATCTGAGAGGCCCCCGAGATCACGTGGTTGTTGGTGATGATCTCGCCGTCCGAGGTGATGACGACGCCGGAACCGGTCGCGTCACCCGCCGAGGACGTCGCGCTGATCTCGACGATCGCCGGTGACACGGCCGCCGCCACGCCGGAGACGGTGCCCGCGCTGCTCTGCGAGACGTTGGTGCCGCTGACGACGCTGCCGGTGCCGGTGCTGTTCGAGCCGCCGTCCGCGAGTTCGCCGATGAGGGTCGCGGTGCCGCCGCCGATCGCCGCCGCGGCGATCGCCACGGCGGCGAGGAGGGCGAGGGGCCGCTTGACCCTGCGCTCCGGGGCCGGGGCCGGGGCGTGGGCGTGGGCCGGGTCCGGTGCGGGGACGGGGGCGGGCTCCGGGGCGGGCCAGGCGTGGGGGCCGGGCTCCGCGGCGGCGTGCTGTGGGGGTTGGTACGCCGGCGGCGGCGGGTAGGCCGCCTCGCCGTTGCCGTACGAGGGGTACATCGGGTACTCGCCGCTCGGGCGGTGGCTGTCGGTCATGACTACGAGAGTGGACAGCGAACATGAGAAGGGCCTGAGTACGTCCTGAGAAGCCCGGCAGAACCGTGTATGCCCCACATAAGGGACGCGCGGCTACGGCGCGGTGACCGTCGGTTCCCCGCAGCCGCACGAGCGCCGCACCACGAGCGCGGACGGGAACTGCTTCAGACGCTCGCGCCGGGACCCCGAGACCCGCAGGGAGTCGTCGAGGACCAGGTCCACGGCCGCCCGTGCCATCGCGGGACGGTCGGAGAAGACGGTCGTCAGCGGCGGATCCGTCAGGCCCGCCTCCTTCACGTCGTCGAAGCCCGCGACCGCGAGCTCCCCGGGCACATCGATCCGCAGCTCACGGGCAGCCCTCAGCACACCGATGGCCTGGTCGTCCGTCGAGCAGAAGATCGCCGGCGGTCTGTCCGGGCCCGCGAGCAACTTCAGGGCCACCTGGTAGGCGTCGTAGCGGTTGTACGGGGCGTGGAAGAGCCGGCCGTCCGTGGACCGCCCCGACTCGTGCATCGCCCGGCGCCAGCCCTCGATGTGGTCGGCGACCGGGTCGCCGACCACCGGGGTCGACTCCATGCCGCCGAGGCACGCCACGTACTCGTTGCCGTGCTCCAGGAGGTGGCGGGTGGCGAGCTGTGCGCCGCCGATGTCGTCCGTGACGACCGCGACGTCGTCGATGGCCTCGGGCCGCTCGTGCAGCAGCACGACGCGGGCGTCCCAGGCCTCTATCTCGGCCGCCGCCCGCTCGCTGGGGCCCTGGCTGACGAGGATCAGTCCGGATACCCGCATGCCGAGGAAGGCGCGCAGGTAGTGGACCTCGCGCTCGTCGCGGTAGTCGGAGTTGCCGACGAGCACCATTTTCCCGCGCTCGGCGGCGGCCTGTTCGACCGCGTGCGCCATCTCCGCGAAGAACGGCTGGCGCGCGTCCGGCACGATCATGCCTATGAGGTCGGTCCGCCGCGAGGCCATGGCCTGGGCGACCCTGTCGGGCCGGTACCCCAGCTCCTTGATCGCGGCGAGTACCCGCTCGCGCGTGGCCGGGGCAACCGGCCTGGGTCCGTTGTTGATGACGTAGCTGACGACCGCGGTCGACGTCCCCGCCAGTCTCGCCACATCGTCCCGCGTCACCTTGGCCACGCGCGGCAGTCTACGCGGATCGACCTACCGCTTGGCAGGTCGGACCGGGGCTTCTTCCGTGATCCCGGCTTTCACGGACTGCTCCGAACGGGTTACGCCGTCCTCCACCGGCTTCGCTGCCGCCCTGGCCTTGGCCTCCTCGGAGCCCCGTTCCACCTTCTCCGGTGCGACGAAGCGGTAGCCGACGTTGCGGACGGTGCCGATCAGCGACTCGTGCTCGGGGCCGAGCTTGGCGCGCAGCCGCCGTACGTGGACGTCGACCGTGCGCGTACCTCCGAAGTAGTCGTAGCCCCAGACCTCCTGCAGCAGCTGGGCGCGGGTGAAGACCCGGCCCGGGTGCTGCGCGAGGTACTTGAGCAGTTCGAATTCCTTGAAGGTCAGGTCGAGGACCCGGCCCTTCAGCTTGGCGCTGTAGGTCGCCTCGTCGACGGACAGATCGCCGTTGCGGATCTCCATCGGGGAGTCGTCGGCGGTGATCTGCTGGCGGCCGGTGGCCAGCCGCAGCCGGGCCTCGACCTCCGCGGGGCCCGCGGTGTCCAGCAGGACGTCGTCGATACCCCAGTCGGCGGTGACGGCCGCGAGGCCGCCCTCCGTCACGACGAGGATCAGGGGACAGCCGGGTCCGGTGGACCGCAGCAGCTGGCACAGCGAACGCACCTGTGGGAGGTCCCGGCGGCCGTCGATGAGGATGACGTCGGCACCAGGGGTGTCGACGAGAGCGGGTCCCTCGGCGGGGGCGACCCGCACGCTGTGCAGCAGAAGGCCGAGGGCGGGGAGCACCTCCGTCGACGGTTGAAGGGCATTCGTCAGAAGCAGCAGTGAACTCATCGCCGCCCACCTGCCTGGGTCGTCGGTCGATCGTGCACGGTTCGCTCGCCCATTACGTCGGTCCTCCTCGTTCCCTGCGAGAGGGGCACTCCCGGGGTGGACCCGGGGGAGTATGCGGCACTGCTTCGTACTCGGTACGACGTTCCGCCCTGCGGCGGCCGTCATGCCGTTTTTACGGTGCGGCCCCGCGCCCCGGGACCGCTGAGCTTGTTGAAACGTCTCCGTAACAACGCGCGGAAAGCACAAAAGGACCCGGGGGCAACTTTGCCCGGATCCTCTTCGCAGCAGAATAGCCCACATGAGTTCTGTGTCCGAGGGTCGATTCACGAGTTCTTTTGTTCCCTCGATCACGCCGACGGCCCGGCGCACGACATTGCTGACCGGTGACGGCGTCCGTATCGAGGCGGTGTACACGCCCTGTACGCCAGGTTCCGGGGCTGCCGTCGACGGAAGGTCCGCCGGTACGGCGATCGTCGTCGCGCACGGCTTCACCGGCTCCGTCGACCGGCCGGCCGTGCGGCGCGCCGCCGAGGTGTTCTCCCAGCGTGCGGCCGTGATCACCTTCTCGTTCCGGGGCCACGGGAGGTCCGGTGGGCGGTCCACGGTGGGCGACCGCGAGGTGCTGGACCTGGCGGCCGCGGTGACCTGGGCGAGGTCCCTGGGGCACCGGCGGATCGTTACGGTCGGCTTCTCGATGGGTGGTTCCGTGGTGCTCCGGCACGCTGCTCTGTATACGGCGCCGGAAGCGCAGGAATCCCCGGGGAAGGGTCCCGGGGCAGGAGCCGAACGAGTGGTCCGGCGCGCTGGGGCGCACGCGGGGCGCACAGAAGCGCACACGGACGCGGTGGTCTCCGTCAGTGCCCCCGCCCGCTGGTACTACCGGGGTACGGCTCCGATGCGGCGCCTGCACTGGGTCGTCACCCGCCCCGCCGGCCGGTTCGTCGGCCGCTACGGCTTCCGCACCCGGATCGACCGCGGTGACTGGGACCCGGTCCCGCTCTCCCCGGTCGAGGCGGTCCCGCTGATCGCACCGGCCCCCCTGCTGATCGTGCACGGCGACCGGGACCCGTACTTCCCGCTCGACCACCCGCGGATGCTGGCGGGAGCCGCGCGGGGCAGGGCGGAGCTGTGGCTGGAGCGCGGGATGGGGCACGCGGAGAACGCGGCGGACGAGAGCTTGCTCACCCGTATCGCCGACTGGACGGTGACGGCGTGATTCATGATGGAGAGCTGACGCACGAGGAAAGGGGTGTCGCCATGGCAGCGGGGACGATCCGCTACTGGGCCGCGGCCAAGGCCGCCGCAGGAACCGCGGAGGAGCCGTACGCGGCGGCGACGCTGGCCGAGGCGCTCGACGGGGTGCGGGAGCGGCACCCGGGTGAGCTGACGCGGGTACTGCTGAGGTGCTCGTTCCTGATCGACGGAAACCCCGTCGGGACCCGTGGCCATGAGACCGTACGGCTGGCCGAGGGCGGCACGGTCGAGGTGCTCCCGCCGTTCGCAGGAGGGTGAACCGCAGACCATGAGCAACAGTGATCAGCAGTATCCGTACGGGCAGCAGCCGCCCCAGTACGCGCAGCAGGACCCGCAGTACGGGCAGCAGCAGGACCCGCAGTACGCGCAGCAGGCGCCGTACGGTGACCAGGCGCCCTACGACGCCGCCACCTACGACTCCGCGCCGTACGACTCGGCTCCGGAGGGCTCCGCGTGGCCGGCCGGTCAGGGAGACCAGCAGCCCGCAGTTCCGCAGGAGCCGGTGATCCCGCAGGGCAGTGCGGGCGGGCACCCCGACCAGGGTGCGACCCAGACGTGGCAGGGCCAGACCTGGGACACCCAGTACCAGCCGACGATCCGGCCGGAGCAGCAGGCCGCGTACCAGCAGGCACCGCCCGCTGACCCGTACCAGCAGCAGGCGGGATACCAGTCGGCCGCGCAGCCCGTTCCGCAGCCGGCCCCGCAGTCCGGCTCGCCGTTCGCCTCGCAGAGCAGCACCTCGGGCTCGTACCCGCTGCCGCCCGAGGTCCCGTTCGTCCCGGAGGCTCCGGCCGGCCCTACGGGCGCCCCCGTACAGGGCGGCTCCGGCTACGGCGCGCCCACCACGCTGGGCAACAGCCGGATCACCGACGCCCAGCGGGCCCGCGCCGAGGGGCGGTCGCCGATCATCGCGCCCGGGATGCAGCCCGCCGCCATCACGGCGGCCCTCGGCCTCCTGATCGCTCTCGGCGCCGCGATCGGGCCGTACGCCCTGCTCGTGCCGCTGGTCCTGCTCCAGGCCGTGACGGCCGCCGGCTGGTTCCGACTCAACGGCATGTGGCCTGCCCGGCAGGGCATCGCACTCGCGTTCGCCGGTGGGTTCGTCGCGGACGTCGTCCTGCTCGCGGCGGGCCGGGACAACGCCCCTGCGGCCATCCTCGGCACGCTCGCCGTGTGGGTGCTGCTCACGCTCGTACTCCAGCTGCGCAGTCATGCCGGGGCCGACGAGCGGATGTACGGCCTGACCGCCACGGTCGCTTCGGCCGCGCTCGCCGTCCTGGCCGCCGGGCACCTCGCGGCGGCCCCGGACGCGGTGACGGTGGGCGGGATCGCGGTCGCGGTGGCCGTGCTCGTCAGGGCCCTTCCGCTGCCGGGCCCGGCCTCGGTCGTTGTCGCGCTGCTCGTGGCGGCGGGCGCCGGAGCCGCTGTGGGCGGGCTGACGGGTATCGGCACGCAGGGCGCGTTCCTCGGGCTCACGGCCGGCGGCTGTGCACTCATCGGTCTGCGGGTGGCGAGCTACGACTACCCGTCGAAGTTCGTGCACATGACGGCCGGAGTGGCGCTGCCGCTCACCGCCGCGGCTCCCGCCGTCTATCTGATCGGCCGTGCGATCGCCTGATGCCGACCGTGCCGCTCCTCCCGTTTCCGATCGGGGGGAACCGGCCGGGCCGCTCGCTCGTCGATCACTCCGGGCGCGCCGCGCAGCGGCAGTAGGCTCACGGGCACGAGGGTCCGGCCGGTCGGAATGGGGGAGCAACAGGCATGCGCGCACTGCGAATACTGCTGATCATGGCTGTGGTACTGGGTGGCATATTCGTCGCCCTGGACAGGGCGGCGGTGTACTTCGCGGAGTCCGAGGCCGCGGACAGGGTCTCGTTCGGCGGGGCGGAGACCGGTTCGACCGAGGTCGACATCAAGGGCTTCCCCTTCCTGACCCAGATCGCCGGATCGGAACTCGACCAGGTCGACGTCAAGGTCAGCAGCGTGCGGACCAGCGCGGGCGGCCGTTCGCTACGGATCAGTGAGATCCAGGCCCAGCTGCACCAGGTGAAGCTCGGCGCCGGCTACACCAGTGCGACGGCCTCCCGGGCCACCGGGACGGCCGTCGTCTCGTACGCGGACCTCACCAAGGCGGCGGACGAGGGCGTCACCGTCGCGTACGGCGGCAACGGCAAGGTGAAGGTCTCCGGATCCGTCGAGATCCCGCTGCTGGGCCGTTCGGTCTCGCGCAGCGTCCTGTCGACCGTCACCCTCGTCGACGGCGACACCGTCAAGGTGCGCGCGGACGAGGTGCCGGGTGAGGGCATCCCCGGTCTGGAGGAGATCATCCGCAAGAAGACCGACTTCCAGCGCGAGATCGGCGGTCTGCCTGCCGGGCTGAAGCTGGAGAAGATCGAGGTGGCCGAGGACGGCCTGCGGATCTCGGTGACGGGCTCGGACATCGAACTCGCCGGGTGACTGCCGCACTTGGAGCAGTGGCGGATAGCCGTGGGCGGGGCGGGGTAGGGGCACCGGGCGGGCGGATGTGACGGCCGATCCAGATACTGAGACGGCCGCGTCCGACCTGTAGATGACTGTGCGGCCGGAACCCCCGGTACACCCGTCCTGCGCGCTACCGATCGGTACCTCGTCTCGTATCGCGGACGATCGTGTCTCACGATCCGACACGACGGTGACATCTCCGCCCGTACCTCCCTACGATCGGACACATGAAGCGACAGGCGGACCTCACGAAGCGGCGGGCAGTAGACCTGTGCCGCGTCGCCGCCATGCTCTGTCGCACTTTCTGAGCGGGACGTTCTCCCGTTTCGCCCGGCCCTTCGACGATGTCAGGGCCGAACCCGTGCCTTCCCGTACGCGTCCGCTCCCAGCACCTGCGCGTACACCTCGCACGTCGCACACCGCACCACCCCGCCGCAGACTGCCCCGGAGGAGAAACACATGAGCCGCGCAGACGTTCTGGTCGACGCCGACTGGGTCGAGGCCCACATCGACGACCAGCAGGTAGCCATCGTCGAGGTCGACGAGGACACCTCGGCGTACGAGAAGAACCACATCAGGAACGCGATCCGGATCGACTGGACGAAGGACCTCCAGGACCCGGTCCGCCGTGACTTCGTCGACCAGGCCGGCTTCGAGAAGCTCCTGTCCGAGAAGGGCATCGGGAACGACACCCTCGTCGTCCTCTACGGCGGCAACAACAACTGGTTCGCCTCCTACGCGTACTGGTACTTCAAGCTGTACGGCCACGAGAACGTCAAGCTGCTCGACGGCGGCCGCAAGAAGTGGGAGCTCGACTCCCGCGACCTGACCGACGCCGTCCCGACGCGCCCGGCCACCGAGTACAAGGCCAAGGCCCAGGACGAGTCGATCCGCGCCTACCGCGACGACGTCGTGAAGGCCATCGGCAGCCTGAACCTGGTCGACGTGCGGTCGCCCGACGAGTTCAGCGGCAAGCTGCTCGCCCCGGCGCACCTCCCGCAGGAGCAGTCGCAGCGCCCCGGCCACGTGCCGAGCGCCCGCAACATCCCGTGGTCGAAGAACGCCAACGACGACGGCACGTTCCGCTCGGACGACGAGCTCAAGGCGCTCTACGAGGACGAGCAGGTGGACCTGTCGAAGGACACCATCGCCTACTGCCGCATCGGTGAGCGCTCCGCGCTCACCTGGTTCGTGCTGCACGAGCTGCTCGGCCAGGAGAACGTCAAGAACTACGACGGTTCGTGGACCGAGTACGGCTCCCTCGTCGGTGTGCCGATCGAGCTCGGCGCCAACAAGTAATTCCGCAGGATCCGATCAGCAGGACCCCGACCAGAAGGACTGAACACCATGTGTGGAGCACAGGCCGGCGGCCCCGACGCTTCGACGATCAAGCCGGGCGAGACGACCATCCAGGGCAGTGTGACCCGTGACGGCGAGCCCGTCACCGGCTACGTCCGTCTGCTGGACTCGACCGGTGAGTTCACCGCCGAGGTTCCGACCTCGGCGACCGGACAGTTCCGCTTCTACGCGGCCGAGGGCACGTGGACGCTCCGCGCCCTGGTCCCGGGCGGCACCGCCGACCGCACGGTCGTGGCGCAGACGGGTGGCCTCGCCGAGGTCGCCATCGCCGTGTAGTTCCCGCGCACGACCGGCCGGAGGGCCGCACCCCAGGGGGTTGGACGCCACCTGAGCAGGGGTGCGGCCCTTCGCGCCGTCCGGGCCCCGCCGGACGGCCGGATCCGTTCTACGCTGGAGTCATGTACGCCCGACGCCGTCGCGCCTACTTCCTGCTGATGGGCGGATGCCTCGTCCTCTTCGTCTCCGCCTGGGCCTTCGTGCGCCTCTGGTCCGTCCCCGCGGCGGTCGCCATGTGCGTGGTCGCCATGGTCATCCCGCCCGTCGCCGCCATGGTCGCCAACCGGCGGGGGCCGGAGGACCGTTGGTGGGACGATCCCTCCGGCGACCCGAAGTCGGACGAGTGGTGGGACGAACTCGACGACAAGAAGCGCCGCCGGTAGAGCCGCTTCCGTGCGGCGGTCAGTAGACGAGGGCCTGCGTGCCGTCCGCCATGGCCTCCTGCACGAACACCTGGGCGCCCGCGATGCGTACGCCCTCCAGGACGTCCTTCTCCGCGATGTCGCGCCGTGCCGCGCACTGCGTGCAGAGCGTGATCCGGCCGCCGGCCAGGATCGACTCGATCAGATCGGGCAGCGGCGCGGCGTGCGGCAGTTCGAACTCGGCGGCACGGCCGGGCAGCGCGAACCAGGCGGATTCGCCGGTCAGCCAGAGCGAGACCTCGACCCCACTGGCGACGGCCACGGCCGCCACGGTGAACGCCTGTGAGCAGCGCTCGGGGGAATCGGCCCCGGCAGTCACCTTGATCACGAGCTTCTTCGACATGTACCGAACTGTAATCGTCGGGCGGGCAACCTCCCCCGGGACCTGTGGGTCAGTTGTGTGCGCAGGTAATGGAACCTGCGCTTCAGGTCTCTATGGGGGGACCCTTTTGGAACCGAACGACACTGTTCCTGCAGTGCCTGCCGAACCGGCAGCACCCGCAGGACCAGCAGCAGTGCCTGCCGAACCGGCAGCACCCGCAGCACCCGCAGCACCCGCAGCGCCTGCGGCACCCGCCGTGTCCGCAGTGCCCGATGGCCCGGCTGAGCCGTCCGCCCCATCCGTACGCGTCCGCCCGCGCGGGCGGACGACCCTGCTGATCGCCGCGGCGGCGCTGCTCGGGGTCGCGGGCGGTACAGCTGTCGGCTACGGCGTCCAGGCCGAGCGCCCCCCGACACCGCCGGCGGCGCTGTCGCAGGCGGTGCTGGCCTACCCGGCGAAGTCGCTGCCCGCGGACAAGGTCCCGGCCCCCCTGCCGGCCTCACAGGACCGGCTGGTGCGGACGGACGGCGATCTGCGCAAGCTGATCATGAAGCGGCCGGCCGGCTGGAGCGACGACAAGGACACGGACTGGCTGATCGACGGGTGGGTGAGCGTGGACACTTACGCGCGGGACTTCGAGCATGAGGACTCCCAGCTCGAGTACCTCCTGGAGTCCGACGTCCGCCGTGTCGCGGGTGCCGCCTGGAAGAAGGGCGCGCACCGCGAGGCCAACGTGCGGCTCGTCCAGTTCCGCTCCGGGGCGATCGCCGAGGCGGCGTCGTACGCCGACGGCCAGCGCTCGTACATGCCCTCGGAGGAGCGCGGCGCCGGCAACGACGGCGATCCGGTCAAGGGCAGCGGCAGCGGCCGCTATTACGTGTACGCCGTCGACCGGGAGCCCGGCTACATGCCGTTCTACCGCGCCAGGGCAGTCATGCACCGCGGCGACATCATGATCGAGGTCAACGTGTTCGACACCGAGCCGATCAGCAAGAAGGACATCCGGACGCTGGCCGAGCGACAGCTGGAGCTCCTGTGAACGACGACATCCCGCCCACCGCCGAGGCGCCTGCCGCGCCCGCCACGCCCGCCACGCCCGCCACGCCTGACGCGACTGCTGAGGCGCCCGAGGCGACCGACGTGCCCGCCGAGGCGCCCGACGCGCCTCCGCTCCAGGACGCCCCGGCGCAACCGGGGAAGGTCCGCCGGATCCTCCTCACCGCGCTTCCCGTCGTCCTGGTGATCGGTGCCGTCGGCGGCGCGGCCGCGTACACGAAGATCACCGTCGACGGCGCGGACCGGTCCGTGGAGACGACCGTCTGGGACCTGGCCGATCACGGGCCCCTCAAGGACCCGGCAGCCGACACCGGCCGGGGCCGGGCCGGCACGGAGCTCAGCAAGCTGATGCTGCCCGTACCCGCCGGTTACCGGCTCGGACCCGATGTCGAGGACCTCGGCAACGACGGCGAGGTCAGCGGCAAGGAGGCCGCCGCCGCGATGAAGCAGTCCAACCGCGGGCTCGCGGGCAAGCAGCGCCGGGAGTTCGACAAGCGGGTGGACAAGCTCCGCGTCCAGGGCTTCGTCGCCCGCTCGTACGTGTCGGAGTCCAATGACCTGGTCGTGAGCACCCAGATCGTGCGGATGAAGGACAAGAAGGCCGTCCGGGATCTCTACACCTTCGAGAAGGGGCTCTTCGACGCGATCGGCATCTTCCGTGACGGGCCGAAGATCAAGGGCCAGACGCGCAAGGCCACGTGCTTCCTGATGCCCAAGGACAGCAAGGACAAGCTCGAGAACATGATCTGCATGGCTTACGAGGGCGAGCTGAGCATCAGCGTCTCGGCGGTCGGCATCAAGCCCTTCGACAAGGCAGCCGTCGCCGAACTGCTGAAGGAACAGCTGGAGCACATCACGTCCCCGGGGGAGTACATATGACCGAGAAGACGGCGGAACAGACCGACGAGGCCGCCGCCCCCGCCGCGGACCTCCCCCCGCTGCCTGCGATGCCCCCGGTGCCGCAGGACCCGCCGCAGTCGGACCCGCCCCCGCAGGGTCTTCCGCAGTCGGCACCTCAGCATGACCTCGCGCAGCAGGGCCTCCCGCTCGTTCCGCCCCGGCGGCCGTGCCGGGTGCTGCGGGCCGTCGCCCGGTGGACCGCCGCCGTGCTGGTCCTCGGAGGTCTCGGCACGGGCACGGCCATGGGTATCGCGTCGATGGAGCGCACCGACGTACCGGGGCTGGCCACCGAGGACGACGGGCGCTGGGACTACCCCCGGCTGACCCTGCCCGCCCTCCCGGCCGACGCGCCCCGCCCGTTCAGCGACGCCAACACCGCAGAGGTCCACCACGCCGATCTGCGGCGCCTCCTCCTGCCGGCCCCGGCCGGTGCGAAGGTCGACAAGAAGGCCGACGGCTGGGTCACCACCGCGCAGTACGTCGCCGAGTACCCGAAGGACGACCGGGCGGAGCTCACCCAGCGGCTGAAGGACTCCGCCCTGCGACACATCGCGGCCCGCAGCTGGACCATGCCGGACGGCACGTCGTCCCGGGTCTATCTGCTGCAGTTCAACTCGGTGGCGTACTCCACCGAGTTCCAGGACGAGCTCTTCGGGGACGAGTCGTACCCGCAGCCGCTCGCCGGACTCACCGAGGCCGCCACCGACGACGAATGGCCGGGCACGGGCGGGGTGGAGTACACGACTCCCCGCGTGTACTCCGAGGCGCAGCCGTACGGCGCGGAGCAGGTCCGCCACGCGTACGTGCTGGCCGGGGACACCGTCGCCCTCGTCGTCCACGCGCGAAAGGGCGCGGCGGGCACGGAGACCGTTCCGTTCCACCAGACCGTGGTCCTGCAGAACCAGCTGCTGGGCTGACCGCGCCCGGGGAAACCCCCGACCGCCGTGCCGGGCCCCCACCCATTAGGCTGGGGGCCCGGTCCTGTACTGCCGTCACGTCGTTCGTCCCGAGGAGCTCCCCGTGCTTGAGGCATTCTTCTCCGCCCTGCTGATCCTGGTCTGCGTCGGTGTGCTCGCCTTCTCCGTAGTGACCGTGAAGAAGCTCTACCAGGGCCAGCGCTGACCCTCGCCGCACACCTGCCCGTACACCTCACAGATCGACTGAGCCGCTCATGATCGAGATTCCGTCCGACCTCCACCCGGACCTCGTGCCGCTGGCCTTCCTCCTCGGCAACTGGGCGGGTGCGGGCGTCTCCGACTTCCCCGGCGCCGAGAAGTGCAACTTCGGCCAGGAAGTCACCTTCAGCCACGACGGCCGGGACTTCCTCGAGTACGTCTCGCACTCCTGGGTGCTGGACGCCGACGGCCGGCAGGTCAAACCGCTGGAGACCGAGTCCGGCTACTGGCGCATCGACAAGGACCGCAAGGTCGAGATCGTCATGGTCCGTGACCAGGGGATCGTCGAGATCTGGTACGGCGAGCTGGCCAAGCAGAAGCCGCAGATCGACGTGGTCACCGACGCGGTGGCCCGCACCGCGGCCTCCGGCCCGTACAGCGGTGGCAAGCGGCTCTACGGCTATGTGAACAGCGACCTGATGTGGGTCGGCGAGAAGGCCACCCCCGATGTGGAGCTGCGGCCGTACATGTCGGCGCACCTGAAGAAGGTCGTCACCCCGGAGCAGGTCGCCGAGATGGCGAGGGGCCTCGGGGACCTGCCGGACGACGGCATCGCCTTCTTCAAGTAGGAGCTGACCGGCTTTCCGGCACAGACGTGCCGGTTCCTGCTCCGCCCTACACTGGGCCTGTGGTGAGCACCGACTGGAAGACCGATCTTCGGCAGCGTGGCTACCGGCTGACGCCGCAGCGTCAGCTTGTCCTGGAGGCTGTCGACCGGCTGGAGCACGCGACGCCCGACGACATCCTCTGCGAGGTGCGCAGGACCGCGTCGGGCGTGAACATCTCCACCGTCTACCGGACCCTGGAGCTCCTGGAGGAGCTCGGGCTCGTCAGCCACGCGCATCTGGGCCACGGGGCTCCGACGTACCACCTGGCCGACCGCCACCACCACATCCACCTGGTCTGCCGGGACTGTACGGACGTCATCGAGGCCGATGTCGACGTGGTCGCCGACTTCACCGCGAAGCTCCGCGGCGCGTTCGGCTTCGAGACCGACATGAAGCACTTCGCGATCTTCGGCCGGTGCGCGGACTGCGCGGCGAAGGCGGCGGACGCGGCGAACGAGGCCGGGGCCGGCCCCGAGGGGGCCGCTCCGGCAGAGGCACCCCGTAGCGAGTCGTAGCCGAGTCGTACGCTGGTCGCATGAAGAGCCCCTTGCTGTCCCTGCCCGGCGCCGTCCCCGCCGAAGGGCGCGACGAAGGCGTCGCCGCGCACTACGGCGACCTGTTCCGCGAGCAACGCGCGCTTGCCGACGGCCGCGGCCTCGTCGACCTCTCGCACCGGGGAGTCGTCACGGTCACCGGCGACGACCGGCTGACCTGGCTGCACCTGCTGCTCACCCAGCACGTCAGCGACCTGGCGCCGAACCAGGCGACCGAGGCGCTGATCCTCTCGGCCAACGGGCACATCGAGCACGCCCTCTACCTCGTCGACGACGGCACGACGGTGTGGATGCACGTCGAACCGGAGACGCAGGGCGAGCTGATCGCCTACCTGGAGTCGATGAAGTTCTTCTACCGGGTCGAGGTCGCCGACCGCACCGAGGACTTCGCCGTCGTCCACCTGCCGGCCGGTTCCATCGCCGAGGCCCCGGACGGCGTCGCCGTGCGGGAGACGCCGCACGGCCGCGACCTCTTCCTGCCGCGCGCCGACCTGGAGACGTACGCCGCCGGGCACGGTCCCGCCGTCGGCATCCTGGCGTACGAGGCGCTGCGCATCGAGTCGCACCGCCCGCGCCTCGGCTTCGAGACCGACCACCGCACCATCCCGCACGAGCTGGGCTGGATCGGCACCGCCGTGCACCTGCAGAAGGGCTGCTACCGGGGGCAGGAGACGGTCGCCCGTGTCCACAACCTGGGGAAGCCGCCGCGCCGCCTCGTCTTCCTGCACCTGGACGGCAGCGAGGTGTTCCTGCCCGGCCACGGAACGCCGGTGCGGCTGGCCGCCGACGGTGAGGAGGGCCGTCAGCTCGGCTTCATCACCACGTCGGCCCGCCACCACGAGCTGGGCCCGATCGCCCTGGCGCTGGTGAAGCGGAACGTCGCCGTGGACGCGGAACTGATCGCAGGTGACACCGCGGCGGCCCAGGAGACGGTCGTCGAGCCGTAGACGCCCTACGCGCGACCGTCCACCCGCGCTGCTACACGTCGATCAGTACGGTGAACGGGCCGTGGTTCGTGAGCGAGACACGCATGTCCGCCCCGAAACGGCCCGTCTCCACCTGCGCGCCGAGCGCGCGCAACTGCGCCACCACCTCGTCCACCAGCGGTTCGGCGACCTCGCCGGGGGCGGCGGCATTCCAGGTGGGCCTGCGGCCCTTCCTGGCGTCCCCGTAGAGAGTGAACTGCGAAATGACCAAAAGTGGTGCATTCACGTCCGAGCAGGACTTCTCGCCCTCCAGGATCCGCAGGGTCCAGAGCTTGCGGGCGAGCTGCGCCGCCTTCTCCGCGGTGTCCCCGTGAGTGACCCCCACCAGCACACACAGTCCCTCGCCGACGATCTCACCGACGGTTCCCGCCCCCGACGGATCGTCGGAGGTGCCCGCGACGGCGACGCTCGCGCCGTCCACTCTCTGTATCACTGCACGCATACAGACCAACCTATCTTGGGCTGAACGGGTACAGAGCACCTGCGTGAGCACCGTGCGTAGTGACACGATGCACGATGTCGGTGTGCCGACGCACCGGTCGAGGGGACGGAACATCATGACCACACATGGAACCGGGCCATCACCCGGAGTCGTACCGGTGACACGTACTCCCGGTACCGTGCGCCCACCCGTACAGCGGACCGGCGCCTCGCCCGCACAGGGCCCGTTGCCCGCGCAGCTGCCCACGACGCTGACCGGACCCCTGTCCGTACCGGGACAGACGGGGAGCGGCGGGGCCGGGGAAGGACTCGCCTCGGTGCGTCCACAGCCCGAGTTCCGCGGACTGAGGCTGCCGGAACTGCGCACGCTCCGCCGTGACGCGCAACGCGACGAAGCGGACCTGAGTTACGTACGCCGTCTGGTCCAGGGCCGGATCGACATCCTGCGCGCCGAGCTCGCCGGCCGGTCCGGGCCGGAGTCGCCGGTGGTGGACCGGCTCTCGGAGATCCTCGCCGACACCCCGTCCGTCCACCGCTCCTCGGCGCGGCACGTCACCCTCACCACGCCGCGCAGCGACGAGTACCGGCAGCTGGCCGCGGACACGCTCGCCGAGGTCGAGCTGTCCGACCTCGACGCCCGGACGGACGAAGAGCTGCTCACCGCGATGGGACGGCTCGTCCGCTACGAACAGCAGGTCTCCCGGCGCCGGCACCGGCTCCAGCGCACCGTCGACGATTGCAGTGCGGAGATCGCCCGCAGGTACCGTGACGGAGAAGCACAAGTAGACGATCTGCTCGCCTGAAGCGACCCTTCCGGGGGCAGGTCCCGCCCCGCCCCCGGAAGGCCACCCGCCACCATGACCTCCATATCCCCCGCCGCGTCCCCCGCGCTCCCGGTCCTGGCCGAGGTCGAACGGTCCGGTTTCACCGAGGGCCACCACCGGGGATCGCTGGTCGTGCTGGCCGCCGACGGACGTGTGGAGTACGCGCTCGGCGACCCGGCGGCCCCGGTCTTCCCCCGCTCGTCCAACAAGCCGATGCAGGCCGCGGCGATCCTCCGGGCCGGGCTGGACCTGTCGGGGGAGCGGCTGGCACTGGCCGCCGCGAGCCACTCCGGGGAGGACTTCCACCTCGACCTCGTCCGCACGATGCTCGCCGAGCACGGACTGAAGCCGGACGACCTCCAGACCCCGCCCGACCTTCCGCTGGACCCGGTGGAGGCGGAGGCGTACCTCGCCGCGGGGCGGGTGCGGGAGCCGCTCACGATGAACTGCTCCGGCAAGCACGCGGCGATGCTCGCCGTGTGCGTACAGAACGGCTGGGACACCTCGACGTACCTCGACCCGGCACATCCCCTGCAGGAGCTCGTCGGCCAGGTGGTCGCGGAAGCCGCGGGCGAGCCGGTCGCGGCGGTCGGCACGGACGGCTGCGGGGCGCCGCTGATGGCGATCGGGCTGGTGGGCCTGGCCCGCGCGTTCCGTACGTTCGTCCTCGCGGAGCCCGGCACCGCGGAGCGCCGGGTCGCCGACGCGATGCGGGCGCACCCGGAGTACGTGGCGGGCACACGGCGCCCGGACACCTGGCTGATGCGCGAAGTGCCGGGCACGCTCTCGAAGATGGGCGCGGAGGCGGTGCAGGCCGTGGCGCTCGCGGACGGCAGGGCCGTGGCCTTCAAGATCGACGACGGCTCGACGCGTGCGCTGGGCCCGGTGCTGGCCCGTGCGCTGGAACTGCTCGGCGTCGACGCCCCGGTGGCGTCCCGCATCGGCAGGGCACCGCTGCTGGGCGGCGCCGCGGAGGTCGGCCGGATACGCGCGGCGTTCTGAGGGGCGGGCCGTCGGTGGGGGGCTGTCGGGGGAGCCCGTCGGTGGGGGACCGTCGGCGGAGGGCCGTCGGTGGGGGGCCGAAATCCGCGCGACATTCCCGATACGGTGTGCCTAGCGTGGTGGGCATGAGCACCGAACTCCGTACCGTCACCGCGTCCGACTACCCCGACTGGCTGCGCGCCGTGCACACCGGGTTCCTGCGGCCCCTCGCGGACACGGAGCAGGACGTCGCGGAGCGTCTCGCGCACACCGATCTGTCCCGTGTCCAGGGCGTGTTCGACAACGGACGCTGTGTGGCCACCTTCCGCTCCTTCCCCCAGGAGCTGACCGTCGTGGGCGGCGCCACGGTGCGGGCCGACGCGATCTCCGCCGTGACGGTGACGGCCACGCACCGCCGCCGCGGACTGCTCCGCCGGATGATGACCGCCGACCTGGCGGCGGCGAAGGAACGCGGCGACATGGCCGCCTCACTCATCGCGGCCGAGTACCCCATCTACGGGCGGTACGGCTTCGGACCGGCGACCTGGACCACCGAGTGGGAGATCGACGTCCCCCGGGCCGGCCTGGACCCGCACCGGCCCGCCCTCTCCGAGGCGGACGGCGGCAGCGTCGCGCTCGTCGACGGAGCGGACGTACGCAAGCTGGGCCCCGAACTCCATGCCCGTCTGGCGGCCCGGCAGCCCGGCGTCGTCAGCCGCGACGAACGCTGGTGGGAGCTGCACACCGGCGTCGGCGTACCGGCGCACGAAGGGTGGACGGAGCCGTTCTACGGGGTGTACCGCACGGCGGACGGCGCGGTCGACGGGCTGATCGTCTACCGCGCCGGCACCGAATGGAGCGACTCCAAGCAGCCGCTCAACAAGGCGACCGTCTCGGGCCTGATCGCCGTGACCCCGGCGGCGGAACGCGCCCTGTGGAGCTACGTCTGCTCGATCGACTGGATCACCAGGGTCCGCACCGGCCACCGCGCCCCCGACGACCTGCTCCCCCTGCTCCTCCCGGACCCCCGTGCGGCCCGCACCGTGACGCAGGCGGACTGGCTGTGGCTGCGCCTCCTGGACGTACCCCGGGCCCTGGAGGCCCGCACGTACGCCACCGAGGCCACGCTGGTCCTGGACGTCCACGACACGACGGGGCCGGCGGCCGGCCGTTTCCGGCTGGACGTCTCCCCGTCCGGCGCCTCCTGCACCCCGACTACGCAGAGCGCCGACCTCGCTCTGGACGTACGGGAGCTGGCGACGCTGTACCTGGGCGACGAGTCGGCGCTGCGGCTCGCCGCGCTGGGCGGGCTGGAGGAGAACCGGGCGGGGGCCGCGGCTTCGGCGGACGCGGTGTTCCGTACGGCGCGGCGGCCGTGGTGCCCGGACGTGTTCTGACAGGTGCTGAGGTGCGGCACGCGTCCCGGATCGGAGTTCGGTCGGGTGCTCGGCCGCCTGCGGAACCGGCTGCCTAAGGCCCTGAGGAAGTCCAGCAGGTACTTGTCGAACCCCTCGTTAGCGCCCGAGATGAGCGTGACCCCGTGCGGGCCGCCCTCGCACCGGCGGCGCGGCTTCATCCGCTCGTGCAACGGTTGCGCGAGACAGCTCTGCGTGCCTGCGGAGCAGTTGTATGTTCACGGCGTGACGAGTCATGATTTCAACCCGCGTGATTTCAAGTTCCCGTACTTGCGGGTCGCTGACGAGCTGCGCAAGGAAATCAACAGCGAGGTCCGTCAGCCCGGCGAACGCCTACCGACGCAGGAAGAGCTGGCCGAGCGGTTCGGCGTGTCCCGGGCGACGATCAATCAGGCGCTCTCCCTGCTGCGCAAGGAAGAACTGATCGACACCCGTCAAGGGAGGGGGTCGTTCGTGGCCTCTGAGACACGTCAGGTGCCCGTGCCCTCCGGGAGCCCGGAGGGCACGGTGTGGGGCGTCGTCTCCGAGCGCGTACCGCCTGTGTTGCTCAAGCCGTATCTAGTTGAGGCGTTCGAGGCCAACGCGGTCAAGCTCGACGTCTTCTCGATGACGACGGAGTCGCTCGCCGCCCGGGTCGTCGACCAGAAGGACCGCATCCTCGCCGGGGAGGTCAGCCCGCCCCGGAGTATCACCGCGCGGCTTCTGCTCCCGAACACCGAATCGAAAGCGCTAGCGATCCCCCGGCAGGTATCGGGGGAGGACGACCCTCGGGTGCGTGAACGGCTCGGCGGGATCCTGCGCAGCCACGTGACCATGATGCGGTCCGCCCTGTTCGAACTCCGACGGCTCAAGCTCGTGGAGGAAGTTGATGTGCAGGTGCGGCTGGTTCCCTTCGCACCCCAGTTGAAGCTGTACATCCTCAACAACCGTGTGGTGCTTCAGGGCTTCTACATCCCCGAGGAAGGCACAGTTGCCCTGCCGGACGGGGAGGACGTCGCGACCTACGACGCTTACGGTACGGGGGCGACGCTGTACCCTTTCCGGGCCTCGGCCGACTCCACTCCCGAGCAGGCAGGAGTGGTGCGGACTGCGCGGAAATTTTTCGATGCCACCTGGGACAACCTCGCCACGAAGATACCGTTCTGAATGTGCGCGCCCCCGCGCATCCTGGTCGCCATCGGCGATGGGCAATATTTTGGGGGCGCGGTTCCGGGACTCACGCAACTTCCCTGTGGGTAGGACCAGTTGGGTAGTCAGACGTAGGGCCGGGGGCAGGGGGATGGCTGTGTCGGGAGTGCGCCGCGCAACCGGGAGGAGCAGGCCGTTCGTCGACCGAACGGAGTTGATGGAGCGGTTTCGCAATGAGCTGACACGGTCCGCTGAGGCACCGAGACTGCTGAACGTGCACGGGCTCCCCGGGGTGGGCAAGTCCCGGCTGCTCAAGGAGTGGAAGCGGGTGGCCGACGGTAGCGGGCGCACGGCCCTATTGGACCTACGCCTGCCGGGCAGCCATCAAGTCGAGTCAGCGCTAGCGCAGTTGCGCGCCGAGTTCGGTGCGCAAGGAGTGACATTCGACCGTTTCGATGTGGCTTACGCGGCGTTCTGGCAGAAGATCCATCCTCTTGAGACCCTTCGCCGTCCCGGTGAGCTGTTCGGTACGAACGGTGACGCAGCGGCGAGGATACTCGAGGGGGCATCGGGAGCCAGCGTCATCGGCGCGATTGCTGCCGGCATCCGCTTCTCCATTACAGGCTTCGCCGCGATCAAGCGGAACCGGCTGGTCAAGGCGGAACCCGATCTGGGCGCCCTGGAGGACATGCTGACGGCCGACCTTCTCGACACGGTCACACGCATGTTCGTGCAGGATCTGGCCGACGCGAGCGTGGCGGAGCCCTACGTCCTGTTCGTCGACAGCTACGACGTGCTGACCGTGGTGCAGGGGGAGGAAGGGAGAACCTTTCGGGACGCCTGGCTGCGGGATCTGCTGGAGCAGTTGCGCCATGGCTTGGTTGTACTGGCCAGCCGAGAACCGGTGCGCTGGCAGGAGTGGGTCGGCCAGATGGACTCGTGCAACGTCCTGCCTCTGGAAAGCAGGTACTGCCAGGAACTGCTCTCCAACGCCGGCGTGCAGGACACGGCACGTCAGGCGATTATCACCAGGGCAAGTCAGGGAATCCCGTTCTATCTGGAGCTCGCTGTTGACACTCCGGAACGCGCCGCAGGGGAACGGGAAGTGCCCCAGGACCGGATCAAGGACCGCTTTCTCGACCACGTTCCTGCGGACCGGCGCAGAGTCCTCCAGCACCTCGGGCTGGCCAGGCTTTTCAATCGCTCCATGTTCATGAGGTTCGTGAAGGACGACACGCTGTGGGACGAGCTGATCCAGTACTCCTTCGTGCAGCAAGTCTCGGGTGACTGGTATCAGCTGCACCAGTTAATGGTGGACGCGTTGCACGCCCAGTGGACGCCGGAACGGCAGAGGCCCGCGCACCAGATACTGCAGCTGTTCTGGGAGGAGTACGCGGACGATCCGGAGCCGCACGCACCGAACGCCTGGCAGACCGCCCGCCCGGCTGTCGGCTTCGCACCTCTGCAAGAGGCGGTTTACCACGGACTGCGGGTGGGGCAGCTGTCCCCCGAAAGAGTGTTGAGCTACGCCGACCGCACCAAAGCCGTGTTCGGTAGCCAGTCGGTCAACGGCATCGTCAGCGACATCAGGACGTATTTGGAGCAAGTTGGTCGGATCGCCGGTGAGGATCGTGAACTCGATTGCGTAGCCCGGTGTCTTGCTGCCGAAGATCACGTCCTTCGGGGCCGAGGGCGAGAAGCGCAACAGGTACTCGCCGGCCAGGATCCGGATACCTCCACCCCTTTGGGGGCCAGGACGGCACTGGCGGCCGCTCATGCCCACCGTCTGGTGGGAGAGAGTTCGGCGGCGCGTGGCACCTTCGAGGTCCTGTGGACGGGACCCGAGGAGGCGGTGAGAGGGATGGCAGGCTTCGCGCTGGCCGACATCACGATGTGTGCCGGTGACTTCCGAGGGGCGTTCACGCTGGCCGCGGAAGTGCATGAAAGTGCGGGTCCCGGTGAATCGGTCCGGCGTGCCGAGGTCAAGCGTCTGATGCATTTGGCCCACCGCTTCCTGTTGGACTTCCCGGCCGCCTGGGAACTGCTGGAAGAGGCAGAAGAGCTGTTCAGGGAGAGTAACTCCATCCATGGTCTGGCGGACCTTCAGACGAACACTGCCGAGCTTCTGGCCCTTACCGATCCGCTGACCGCGGTGACGGCTGCGGACACGGCCCTTGAGACGCAGCGGTCATTGGGCGTCGGGCATGAGGTGGGTAAGGCGCTAACCGCGAGAGCGATCGCCCAGACGCGCCTGGGTCGGCTGAGCGATGCCCAGGATTCCTTTGCCGGTGCCGTGCAGGCGCTGGAGGCCGTCGGGTACCGGTCCGGGCGGGCGAGAGCGGAACTCTTCCGTGGATTCCTGTATATACGCATGGGGGATGAACGTCAGGCTGTGAGCAGCCTGACGTGGGCGGCGCAGAAGCTCGAAGCGGCGGGGGTCTATCCGTTTCTCTCGGTCATGGCCCACAAGGTCGCGGAGCGTGTTGGCTACGCCGATGCGACGCTGGCCGCTATTCGTCAACGTTCGGAGGATCTCGTGATACCTCTAGTCCCTTACGTGATCTACGAGCGTCGAGTAGACGATTTGATTGACATCCTGTTGCCGAGTCGGGGTTAGTGCTGATGCATCCCCCATGAGCCTGGTGCAGGGCCGGGGTGTTGACCAGTTGGAGGAGTCTGTATGCACCGCGAAGCCCTCGACTACAGGGGCATGTACAAAGCGGCGATGCGCCAAGGTGACGCTGCTTTGGGGAATTATCACCGTAATGTGCGGGTGGTGGCTGGCGGCGAGTCCTTCATGGTTCGGGTTGCGATGGATGACTCGCAGGTGATGGACTTGGCTGTGTGGCCGGAGGAAGACATTCTGGCCGCGATCCATCCTCATGTGACCCACGCACCGCGACTCATTTTCTCGCAGCGAAGGAGCGGTGGCCAAGGAAATGCGCGTGCCGGTACTGGGGCCGCAGAAAGTCTTACACTCGAGCCTGAATTTCAGGTCCACAGCTTCATCGAAGGCGAATCAATCGACGGACTGTACCCTCATGGGTACGAGATCCCGGTGCGAGTTTCGAACGACATCGCAGAGTTTTTCGGTGAGCTCTTGCGGTTTCCGCAGGATGAACTGCCCGGACTGCCATCGGATTGGCCAACGGATGGTGATTCCCACGGGTTCGGTCGGGTTCTCCTGCAATTCGGCCGCCTTCTCCGGGGTAATCACGGTAAGTCTTCTCCTGGCTTGTTCGAGATGCTTGAGATTCCCGTGGATCCGTTTGCTCGGTTGGAAGACGCTCTGGTCACTCTGGCGGCAAGGCCGTTCCAGTTGTTGCACGGGGATATCCACCGGGGCAACATGATCTGGGGGAACGGACAGACGTTCTTCCTGGATTGGCAACTGGCTTTGTGGGGCGACCCTGTGTACGACCTGGCCGATCATGTGCACAAGATGGGGTACGAACCCGCGGACGAAGTGCGCGCCATCCATGACTGGGTCCGCGTGGCACCCGACCGCTGCAGTCGGGGGTTAGGCGAGGGTCTCGATTTCTACCTCGCCTACGAAAGAGTCAAGTCAGCCGTCGTCGATGCAGTTCGTTGGTCGCATCGCATCGCCAGAGAGACAGAAGGATCTGATGCGCAGAATGTGGCGGTGCGTCAGCTGGCCGAAAAGATCAATCAGGCGAGACCTTATTGGGGACGGGAGTTCACGGCACCGTTGACACCGGCCAGAGTGGCGCGTGCCGTAGCGGAGGGAGGTCGAGGTTGAGGGTGTTCGGCGACTCCCGTATCCGCAGTGGCCGTCAGGGATACGCCCGTGCACGTTCCGGCCACCGCCGTCACCGCGTCCGCACCCTGAACAGCACCCCCGAGAGCCCCACCGCGAGCACCAGGATTCCCGTCGCCCACGCGAGCGCGATCCACGGGGTGTTGCCCACCGGCTGGTTCAGCAGGAGGCCGCGCAGCGATTCGATCGCCGGGGTGATCGGCTGGTGGTCGGCGAAGCCGTGGAGCCAGTCGGGCATGCTGTCGACCGGGACGAACGCGCTGCTCGGGTAGGGCAGGAACGACATGAAGAAGGTGAACCCGCCGGCCGCTTCCGGGGTTCTGGCGAGGAGTCCGATGGCCGCCGAGATCCAGGACAGCGCCGTGATGTAGGCGAGGAGTACGGCGGCGACGGCCGCCCAGCCGGCCGGGGTGGCCGCCGGGCGGAAGCCGATCAGGACGGCGACGCCGAGGACGAGGGTGGTGGAGACCAGGTTGCGTACGGTACTGGCCACGACGTGTCCGGCGAGCACCGGCGTACCGCCGACGTCCAGGGAGCGGAAGCGGTCGATGATGCCGCCCTTCATGTCCTCGCTCACGGCGACCGCGGTGGTGGAGGCGCCGAATCCCGCGCACAGGAGCAGGACTCCGGGGACGACGTACATGACGTACGAGTCGTAGGCGGCGCCCGTGTCGATCGCGCCGCCGAAGAAGTAGACGAAGATCAGCATCAGCATGATCGGCAGCATCATCGAGGTGATGACGGCGTCGACGTTGCGGCGGCTGATGCGCAGGCTGCGGCCGGTCATGACCGCGGCGTGGGTCAGTACTCCGGGTGCGTCAGACATGGGCGGGTGCCTCCGTGGTCTGTGCGGTGAGGGCCAGGAACACGTCGTCGAGGGTCGCGCTGTGCACGGAGAAGCGCTCCACGTGGGTGTGGTGCGGGTCGATCTCGTCGAGCAGGGCGCGGACATGGGATGCCGTGCCGTCCGTGGGCAGGCCCAGGGTCAGCGTTGCGGGGGAGTGGTGCACTGCGGTGGTGGCGAGCCGGAGGTAGGCCTCGCGGCTGGTGAGGACCACGTCGAGGCGGTGGCCGGACGTGTGCGACTTCAGTGTGTCCGGGGTGCCTTCGGCGACGATCCGGCCCTGGTCCAGTACGGCGATGCGGTCGGCCAGCTTGTCGGCCTCCTCCAGGTACTGGGTGGTGAGCAGCACTGCGGCTCCCCGGCCCGCGAGGTCGCCGACGACCTGCCAGAGCTCCCGGCGGCTGCGCGGGTCGAGACCGGTGGTGGGCTCGTCGAGGAAGAAGACGCCGGGCTCGGGCGAGCCGACCAGTCCCGCCGCGAGGTCGAGGCGGCGACGCATGCCCCCGGAGTACGTGCGGGCCGGGCGGCGGGCGGCGTCGGTGAGGCCGAAGCGGACGAGGAGTTCGTCGGCCCGCTGTCCGGCCTGCTTGCGTGAGAGGCCTGTCAGTCTCGCCGTCATCCGCAGGTTCTCCTCCCCGGTCTGGGCTTCGTCGACGGAGGCGAACTGCCCGGTGAGGCTGATCGCGCGGCGCGCCCGGCTCCGGTCGGCGACGACGTCGTACCCGGCGACGCGTGCCGTGCCGGAGTCGGCGGTGGTGAGGGTGGCGAGGATGCGTACCGCCGTGGTCTTGCCCGCGCCGTTGGGGCCGAGCAGTGCGAAGACGGAGGCGGAGGGGACCTGGAGGTCGATGCCGTTCAGGACGCGGACCCTGGCGGCCGGTCTTCCGTAGGACTTCGTGAGGCCGTGGGCCTCGATCATTGCGCCTGGCATGGGAGTCCACCCTTCTGCGTATGTCATACGCGTTACTGCGTAAGCATTACGCAAACCTAGGATGAAGGTCAAGGCAGGACTGGGAGAGGCGGCTTCGGGTGACGGAGAAGAACGGCGCAGCGGGCGGCACGGGCCTCCCGGCCAGCATCGAGGCCGCCTGGGGTCTGAGGGACCGCCCGGTCAAGGGGCCGAAGCCCGGGCTGACCCTCGACCGCATCGTCGCCGCGGCCGTGGCCGTCGCGGCTTCGGAAGGACTCGCGGCCGTCTCGATGGGGCGGGTCGCCAAGGACCTCGGCGCGTCCACGATGTCGCTCTACCGGTACGTGTCCGCGAAGGAGGAGCTCTACGTCCTGATGCAGGAGGCGGCCATGGGCGAGCCCCCGCCGCTGCCCGCCCTGGAGGCCGGGGAGGGCTGGCGGGAGGCGATCGGCCAGTGGGCATGGGCCCAGCGGGAGATGTTCCACCGCAACCTGTGGGCGCTGCGCATGCCGATCTCGGGCCCGCCCGCCAGCCCGAACTCGGTGGCTTGGTGGGAGCAGGGCCTCCAGGCGCTGGAGGACAGCGGACTGAACGAGGGCGACAAGATCTCCGTCATCCTCCTCATCGCCGGTTTCGTACGGAACGAGGCGCTGCTGATGAGCGACATCGCCGCGGCCGTCGCGGCGAAGGGCGTGCCCGCCGAAGAGGTGATGGCGCGGTGGGAGCGGACCATGGGCCGACTGGTCGACCCCGTACGGCACCCCGCGCTCACCAGGCTGATGGGCAGCGGTGTCATGAGCGAGCCGGACGACCCCGACTACGAGTTCGTGTTCGGACTCGCACGGCTGCTCGACGGGACCGAGGCCCTGATCCACCGGCAGCGCACGGAAGGCCAGGACATCAAGTCCGGTTGAGGTCGGGGGCGTACGCTTCATGGTCATGAGCGGAGAGAAGACCGGCCCGGTGGCGCTCGCGCCGACAGGTCTGCGCGAGCGCAAGAGGCAGCTGACCAGCCGGGCGGTCTCCGATGCCGCGATCGAGATGTTCCTGGACCGGGGCTTCGGCAAGGTCTCCGTGGCCGAGGTGGCGGCTGCGGCCGACATCTCCAAGCCGACGCTGTTCCGGTACTTCCCGGCCAAGGAGGACCTGGTGCTGCACCGGTACGCCGAGCGCGAGGACGAGGCTGCCCGGGTGGTCTCCGGCCGGGGCCCCGGTGAATCGCCCCTGGCCGCGCTGCGCCGCCACCACCTGGACGGTCTCGACCGGCGCGACCCGGTGACGGGGCTCTGCGACACCCCGGCGGTGCTGGCGTTCCACCGGCTGCTGTACGGCACCCCGTCCCTCGTCGCCCGGCTGCACGCGTACCGGGGGCGTTCCGAGAAGGCCCTCGCGCGCGCCCTGGGCAACGGGATGCCGGCGCGGCTCGCGGCGGGGCAGATCGTCGCCGTCCTGCGGATCCTCGCCGAGGGGAACTGGCGGCGGATCGACGCCGGGGAGAGCGCCGGGCAGGTGTACGGGAGTGCGGTGGCGGCGGCCGAGAACGCCTTCGTCCAGCTGAGGACGGGGCTGGAGCAGGTCAGCCGCTGACGGGCTGGTGCAGGTCAGCCGTTGGCGGGGCGCCCCTCGTCGCTCACGCGTCCGCCAGGTCGAGAGCGAACCCGAACGGGCCGTGCAGATCGCGCGGTTCACGGAAGAGCACCCCCGTCATCCCGAGGGCGACGGCCGCGTCGATGTTCTCCTGGCGGTCGTCCACGAAGAGGCACCGGTCCAGCGGCACGCCCGCGCGGGCGGCGGCGATCCGGTAGATCTCCGGGTCGGGCTTGGCCACGCCCTCGACGGCGCTGCTGACGACGTGGTCGGCCAGGTCGCCGATCCCCAACGCTGCCAGGTCGTCCTCCAGTTGCGGGGTCGCGTTGGTGACCAGGACGAGCGGCACCCGGGCCCTGACCCGTCGCAGCATGGCCACGACCTCCGGGTCAGCCCGGAACGGCGCCCGGGCGAGCGCCCGGCCCAGCTCACGGGCCCGGGCCTCGTCCACCCGGCCGACGAGTCCGGACACGATGGCCTCGACCCACTCGTCGGGGGAGATCCGGCCCAGGAGCAGCGGGAGGTCGGTCTCCGGGGCATAGGCGATCTCCTCGGTGGTGCCTTCCGGGAGGGCCCGCGGCCCGTTCCAGCGAGGCCAGGTGCGTCGTGTCGTAGAAGCGGATGACGTTGTCGAGGTCGCACAGGACCGCGTCACAGGGCCGGTCGGCCGGTTCCTGCGCGGCGGCGGACGAGGAGGCGAACGCGAGGATGTCGCCCACCGCATCGCCCAGTGCGGCGAAGCGCCGGTGCGCACCCGGCTGCGTGACCGGAGCGGCCGGGCCCGCCTGCGTGCCGCCGGTGGCCGGGGCGTTCACCGACCACACCGTCATCCCGGCCCGCAGCCCGGCCCGCACCCCGGACGGAGCGTCCTCGATCACCAGGCAGTCCTCCGGGCGGGCTCCGAGCCGCTCGGCCGCCAGCAGGTACGGCGCCGGGGACGGCTTGCCCTCCTCGACCGACGCGGCGTCCACGATCACCTCGGGCACCGGCAGTCCCGTACGGGCGAACCGGCCGCGTACCCGGTGCTCGTAGTTGGACGTGACCAGGGCCCAGGAGCCGGCGGGAAGGGCCGTCAGCAGTGCCGCGGCGCCGTCGAACGCGGTGTAGTCGCCGGTACGGACGTCCTCGTCCTCCAGTTCGTGCAGGAGGTCCAGGCAGGCGTGCGGATCCCGGTCCGGGGCGACCTCGGCGAAGGTCTCCACGGGCCGCGTGCGCAGCGCCGTCCGGTAGACCTCGTCGGGGTCGAGGCCGTGCCGCAGCGCCCATGTGCTCCAGACCCCGCGCTGGTTGTCGAGCGCGTCGATCAGGGTGCCGTCGACATCGAACAGCACGTACTTTCCGGGCACCTGCATGGCCGTTCTCATTCCGCCTCGGGGATGTCCAGGGCCGTTCCGTACAGGTGCGAGACCCGGATGCGGATCACCACGCGGCGCTCCGCCACGGCCTGCGCCAGGAAGGCGGCCTCGTCCGCCGGGTCGTCGAAGCCCGGCGTCAGGGAGAGTAGTTCACGCCCGATCGCGTCACCGGCCACGACCGACTCCTGCGACACCTCCGCCTCGCCCTCGGCCACCGCGAACGACCAGTCGTCAGCACCCCGGACGTGCAGTGAGGCGTGCGGATCCCGGCGCAGCATGCGCGCCTTCAGGCGGTCGGCGGTGGTGGAGACGCGTACCGTGCGGTCCTCGCCGGTCCAGCGGTACAGCACGGTCGACAGGTGCGGGTGGCCGGTGCTGCGGACGGAGGCGAGCACGCCGAACTGCCGTTCCCGCAGGATCTGTGAGAGCTCCTGGTCGGTGAGGACGCGGGGTGCGGGGCCGCTCTTCTCGTCGGATGTCTCGACGGCGTTCATGGACATACCTTTCAGGAGCGGGCGGGAGCGGGGCGCAGGACGAGGAGTGCGAGGGCGAGGGCGGCGACGAGCAGACCGGTACCGACGGTGAAGGCCAGTTGGTAACCACTGGTCAGCGCATCGGCCCTGCTGTGGCCTTCGGCCAGCAGCCGTTCGCTGCGGCCCGCCGCGAGTGTGGACAGCACCGCGACGCCGACGGCCATGCCGATCTGCTGCGTGGTGTTGAAGACGCCCGAGGCGAGCCCGGCGTCGTCGTCCCCAGCGCCGGACATGCCGAGCGCCGTCAGGGCGGGGAGGGCGAGCCCGAAGCCGGCGGCCAGGAGCATCACGGGGAGCAGATCGGTCACGTACTGAGCCTGTACGGGAACCCGGGTGAGGAGCCCGAGGGCGCCGATCAGCAGCAGGATCCCGGCGAGCAGGACGGCGCGTTCGCCGAACCGGGCGTTCAACCGCGCCGAGACGCCCAGCGATACGGCTCCGATGACGGCGGCGGCCGGGAGCATGGCGAGGCCGGTCTCGGCGGCGCCGTATCCGAGCACGTTCTGCAGGAAGAGCGCGACGAGGATCTGGAACGAGAACAGGGCGGCCACCATGAGGACCTGGACCAGGTTGGCTCCGGCCACGCTGCGGGACCGGAGGATCCGCAGGGGCATGAGCGGCGTCCGGGCGGTGGCCTGGCGGACGACGAACCCGACGAGGAGTACGAGGGTGAGTGCGCCGAGCCCGAGCGTGGGCGCGGAGGCCCAGCCGTACTCCTCGACCTTGACCACGGTGTAGATGCCGAGCATCAGGCCTGCGGTGACGAGGGCCGCGCCGATGACGTCGGCGCCGGCGGCGAGGCCGATGCCGCGGTCGGCGGGCAGGACGCGGCGGGCGATCAGGAGGGCCGTGATGCCGATCGGCAGGTTGATGAAGAAGATCCAGTTCCAGGTGAGCGCGTCGGTGAGGCCGCCGCCGAGCACCTGCCCGATCGACGCTCCCGCCGCGCCGGTGAACGAGAACACGGCGATGGCCCTGGCGCGTTCCCGTTGCCCGGTGAAGAGGGTCACGAGGATGCCGAGGCCGACGGCGGAGGCCATCGCGCTGCCGACGCCCTGCAGGAACCGGGCGGCGATCAGTATTCCGGGGGTCGCTGCCGCGCCGGCCAGCAGGGAGGCCGCGGTGAAGACCACGGTTCCGGCGACGAACATGCGCTTGCGGCCGATCAGATCGCCGAGCCGGCCGGCCAGCAGGAGCAGGCTGCCGAACCCGATCAGATAGGCGTTGACCACCCAGCTGAGGCCGGCGGAGGTGAATCCGAGGTCGCGCTGGATGGCGGGCATCGCCACGGTCACGATGGACCCGTCGAGGGTCATCATCAGCATCCCGGAGGCGATCACTCCGAGGGCCAGTCGGCGGGTGCGGGCGGTGGGCCCGGCGGTGTCGCGCGGCGGAAGGGGCGCAGTGACGGACATGGGTCTTCTCCTGTCGGAACGGGGTCGACAGGAGTGACCGTAGCAGATGGTTTTGTTGCAGACTATATTTAACGGTCCTACTGGCTGGGGCTAACTCTGCCCCTGGCGGGCGCGCCGGACCGGGCGGGGGTTCTCGACGGGGGTGGCCAGGTGCTCCTCGGCCAGCTGGTTCAGGGCCCGCAGCAGCGCGGCGCGGTCACTGTCCGGGAGTGACGACAGGGCGTCCTTGTGTACCTGGTCGACGATTCTCTGGCTCCGCACGGCGAGCCGGGCGCCCTCCTCGGTGACGGCGATGATCCGGGCCCGCCGGTCACGGCTGGACGGCCGCCGCTCGGCGAGCCCTGCACTCTCCAGGGCGTCCACGGTCACCACCATCGTCGTCTTGTCCATGTCGCCGATCTCCGCCAGCTGGATCTGGGTGCGCTCCCCCTCCAGTGCGTGGACCAGGACGCAGTGCATCCGTGCCGTCAGCCCGATCTCGGCGAGGGCGGCGGCCATCCGGGTCCGCAGGACGTGACTGGTGTGGTCGAGGAGGAAGGAGAGGTCGGGTGCGGTGCTGGCGGGCGTCATGGCGGTCATGTCGGCCAGCGTAACAATTCGGTCCGTGGCGGATCATCCGGAAGAGACGCACCATGTCTTCGGGTGCCCTGGCTAGGGGAGCGCACCCCGGAGAAGGGCGCGGGCGAACGGCTCTCCGGTGGCCTCCGCGTACGCCACCCGCTCCTTCACCTCGCGCAGGGTGCGCGGGCGGTAGCCGGGGCCGCCGCAGCAGCTCTTGTGGAAGCGGATCCCCGCGTGCAGGAGCACCGAGAGCGCACGCCACGCCGCGGTGTCCCGTCGGCGCGGCGGGGCGAAGGCGGACCCGACGTGGATCAGCGTCCCGGCGCAGCGCGGACAGACGCGCTCCCGGTCCCTGTCGTACGGCTGCTTGTACGAGGCCCGGCAGGGCAGGCAGACGTACGAGGTCTTTCCATGGGGCATGAGGGCAGCGTAGGGACTCGGTCCGGCGCGTTCGAGTCGTTTTCCCACCGGTTCCGCCGGGGCCCGGATCAGCGGCTACGCCACAGACGCCCGATGCGGCGACGGAGGCCGCGCCGCGGGCGGCGGGGCCGCACCGGCGACGCCTCCGGACCGCACTCGCCCGGACCACCCTCGCCCGGACCCCCACCACGTCGGCGCCCCCACGGATCGTCCGGCGACAGCATCGGCACCTTGCGCTCCGCCTGCGCCTGGATCTCGTAGTGGGCGTCATGAGCGGTCACCCTGAACGCCTCGTCGTACGAGGCCATGGCGGCACTGATCGCCGCGCCGGCGACACCGCGGCGGCGGACACGGGACGCCAGCCACGTGAAGAAGCCCAGGACCGCGGCGAGTGCCCCCGCGCCTACCAGGAGCGGCATGACCTCACTCATGGGCGCAGCCTACCCAGGGCCCGGAACGGGGCCCGCGGATCGCCTGCCGGCAGAACCCCGCCCCGGAGCACCGAACGCCGGGACGGGGCACATCCGCCGTGCCATGCTGGTGGGCATGACCCCCCTGGAGGACCTGGTGCGGCTGCGCCGCGTCCGGGACATGATGGACCGCGACTACGCGCAGCCACTGGACGTTCCGGCGCTGGCGAACGCCGCCCTCATGTCGCCCGGACACTTCTCCCGCAGCTTCCGTGCCGCCTTCGGGGAGACGCCCTACAGCCACCTGATGACCCGCCGCGTCGAGCGGGCGAAGGCGCTGCTGCGGCGGGGCGACCTCAGCGTCACGGACGTCTGCTTCGCGGTCGGATGTACCTCGCTGGGATCGTTCAGCTCGCGCTTCACCGAGCTGGTCGGAGAGAGCCCCAGCGCCTACCGGGCCCGCTCCCACGAAGCCGGCGCCGCGATCCCGGCGTGCGTCGCCAAGATCATCACGAGACCGGTCAGGAACGGAGAAGCGAATCGCGCCGCCGACTCGTAGCGTCGAAGCCATGAACATCAACCTCTCGCAGTGCTTCATCGCAGTCGACGACCACGACAAGGCGCTCGCCTTCTACCGCGACGCCCTCGGCCTGGAGGTACGCAAGGACGTCGCCTTCGAAGGAATGCGCTGGGTGACCGTCGGCTCGCCCGCGCAGCCCGGCGTGGAGATCGTCCTCGAACCGCCGCTTGCCGACCCCAACGCCTCCGAGGCCGACAAGCAGGCGATGGCCGAGCTGCTGGCCAAGGGCAACCTGCGCGGCGTGATCTTCTCCACCGACGACTGCGACGCCACCTTCGAAAGCATCAGGACGGCAGGCGGTGAGGTGCTGCAGGAGCCGATCGACCAGCCGTACGGCGTCCGCGACTGCGCTTTCCGCGACCCGGCCGGGAACATGATCCGCTTCACCCAGTCCCGTACGGCATAGGCAACGGCGGACCGTCGCCGACAGCTCCCCCGCATGCAGAGCCGGACGTACGTGCTCGAAGCCGGGCGGATCCGACCGGGTGACACCGGCCGGACCGCCCGGCGGCCCCGCCTCACAGATGGAGAGACGATAAGCATGGCCACGAAGAAGGACACGCAGTCGCCCGCGCTGCACGATGCCGACAGCCACGACCTGATCCGCGTGCACGGCGCGCGCGTGAACAACCTCCAGGACGTCAGCATCGAGATCCCGAAGCGTCGGTTGACGGTGTTCACCGGTGTCTCCGGATCGGGCAAGAGCTCCCTGGTGTTCGGCACGATCGCCGCGGAGTCGCAGCGGCTCATCAACGAGACGTACAGCACCTTCGTGCAGGGCTTCATGCCGACCCTCGCGCGGCCCGACGTCGACGTACTCGACGGACTGACGACCGCGATCAGCGTCGACCAGCAGCGGATGGGGTCCGACCCGCGCTCCACGGTGGGCACCGCCACCGACGCGAACGCGATGCTGCGCATCCTCTTCAGCCGCCTCGGGAAGCCGTACATCGGCTCGGCCAAGGCGTTCTCCTTCAACGTCGCCTCGATCAGCGGTGCGGGCGCGGTCACGGTGCAGCGCGCCGGGCAGACCGTGAAGGAGCGGCGCAGCTTCAGCATCACCGGCGGCATGTGCGCACGCTGCGAGGGCCGGGGCAAGGTCTCCGACATCGACCTCACCCAGCTGTACGACGACTCCAAGTCGCTCGCGGAGGGCGCGTTCACCATCCCCGGCTGGAAGTCGGACAGCCAGTGGACCGTGGGGGTCTACGCCCAGTCGGGCTTCCTCGACCCGCACAAGCCGATCGCCGAGTTCACCAAGAAGGAGATGCAGGACTTCCTCTACCGTGAGCCGGTCAAGGTCAAGGTCAACGGCATCAACCTCACCTACGAGGGGCTGATCCCCAAGATCCAGAAGTCGTTCCTGTCCAAGGACAAGGAGGCGATGCAGCCGCACATCAGGGCGTTCGTGGAGCGCGCGGTCACCTTCAGCAGCTGCCCCGAGTGCGACGGCACCCGACTCAACGAGGGCGCCCGCTCCTCGAAGATCAAGCGGAAGAGCATCGCCGACGCCTGCTCCATGGAGATCAGGGACCTTGGCGACTGGGTGCGCGGCATCGAGGAGCCGTCGGTGGCGCCGCTGCTCCTCGCGCTGCGGCAGACCCTCGACTCGTTCGTGGAGATCGGCCTCGGCTACCTCTCGCTCGACCGGCCGGCGGGCACGCTGTCCGGCGGCGAGGCGCAGCGCGTGAAGATGATCCGTCACCTCGGCTCCTCGCTCACGGACATCACGTACGTCTTCGACGAGCCGACGATCGGGCTGCACCCGCACGACATCCAGCGGATGAACGGCCTGCTCCTGCAGCTGCGCGACAAGGGCAACACGGTGCTCGTTGTCGAGCACAAGCCGGAGGCCATCGCGATCGCCGACCACGTCGTCGACCTCGGTCCCGGCGCCGGTACGGCGGGCGGCACCGTCTGTTACGAGGGCAGCCTCGAAGGGCTGCGGTCCAGCGGCACCGTCACCGGCCGCCATCTCGACGACCGGGCCTCCGTGAAGGAGACGGTGCGCAAGGCCACCGGTGCCCTGAAGGTCCGTGGCGCGAAGGCGAACAACCTGCGGAACGTGAACGTCGACATCCCGCTCGGCGTGCTCACCGTCATCACCGGTGTCGCCGGCTCCGGCAAGAGCTCGCTCGTACACGGCTCGATCCCGGCCGACGAGGGCGTGGTGGCGGTCGACCAGGCCCCGATCAAGGGTTCCAGGCGCAGCAACCCGGCAACGTACACCGGACTGCTCGAGCCGATCCGCAAGGCGTTCGCCAAGGAGAACGGCGTGAAGCCGGCGCTGTTCAGCGCCAACTCCGAGGGCGCCTGCCCCACGTGCAACGGCGCCGGCGTCATCTACACCGACCTGGCGATGATGGCCGGCGTGGCCACCACCTGCGAGGACTGCGAGGGAAAGCGGTTCGACGCCTCGGTGCTCGACTACCACCTCGGCGGCCGCGACATCAGCGAGGTGCTCGCGATGTCGGTGACCGAGGCCGAGAAGTTCTTCGGTGCCGGTGAGGCGCAGACTCCGGCCGCCCACAGGATCCTGGAGCGGCTCGCCGACGTAGGCCTCGGCTACCTCACGCTGGGCCAGCCGCTCACCACGCTGTCCGGCGGCGAGCGGCAGCGGCTCAAGCTGGCCACCCACATGGGTGACAAGGGCGGCGTCTACGTCCTCGACGAGCCGACCACGGGCCTGCACCTCGCCGACGTCGAGCAGTTGCTCGGTCTGCTGGACCGGCTGGTCGAATCCGGCAAGTCGGTGATCGTGATCGAGCACCACCAGGCGGTCATGGCGCACGCCGACTGGATCATCGACCTCGGTCCGGGCGCCGGCCACGACGGCGGCAAGATCGTCTTCGAGGGCACACCGGCCGACCTCGTCGCCGACGGCTCCACCCTCACCGGGGAGCACCTCGCGGAGTACGTCGGCGCCTGACCGGACACGCGCGGACGCCCGCAGCACAGGCGGAGACAAGGAGGTGGAGCCGGCACGGCCGGTTCCACCTCCTGTGCGTGCGGCGTGACCGACCCACGGGCGTGACCGACCGGGGGTGGCGATTCCATCAACTGGGCACGGGTGTCAGGCAGTTCGATGCCCGGGCACGCCAAGCAAACCTGGGCTCCGGGTCGGGTTCGGGGGAGTTCTCACCCCGTGGCAGGAGGCTGATCACTCCTCTCCACTCTCAACATATAGCGCACCGGGGGGCTTGCGGCAAGGCCCGGGGCCTGCCGCAGAATGACCGGCCGAGGCCAGGACCTGCGGACACCAGGTATGCGCGAAGTGCCTCTCCTCCGGTCGAATGGAATGGGCGTTCTGAATGATTGACGTGATCGTGGTCGGCGGCGGACCCGCCGGCCTGATGCTGGCCGCCGAGTTGCGGCTGCACGGCGTGCACGTGGTCGTGCTGGAGAAGTTGACCGCGCAGACCGAGCAGTCCCGGGGGCAGGGCCTGCACGCGCGCAGTGTCGAGGTGATGGACCAGCGAGGCCTGCTGGACCGGTTCCTCGCGGTCAGCGAGAAGTTCCAGGTCGGCGGTCTTTTCGGAGGCATCACGAAGCCGTGGCCGGACGGGCTGGACACGGCGCACCCGTACGGTGTCGCCACCCCGCAGCCGGTCACCGAGCGGCTGCTCAACGAGCACGCCCTCGACGTCGGCACGGACCTCCGCCGCGGCTGCGAAGTGGTCGGGCTGAGTCAGGACGAGGACGGGGTGGGCGTCGAGCTGGCGGACGGTACGCGGCTGCGTTCGCGCTACCTCGTCGGGTGTGACGGCGGCCGCAGTGCGGTGCGGAAGCTGCTCGGCGTCGGCTTCCCCGGCGAGCCCGCCAAGGTCGAGACGCTGCTCGGCGAGATGGAGGTGACCGACGATCAGGAGACGATCGCCGCTGCCGTCGCGGAGGTCCACAGGACCCAACTGCGGTTCGGTATCGCCCCACCCGACGAGAACGGGGTGTGCCGTGTGGTCGTGCCCGCCGACGGGGTGGCCGAGGGCCGGGCGGCCGAGCCGAGCCTCGACGACTTCAAGAAGCAGCTGAGGGCGTACGCGGGCACGGACTTCGGTGTCCACTCGCCGCGCTGGCTGTCCCGGTTCGGCGACGCCACCCGGCAGGCGGAGCGCTACCGGGTCGGCCGGGCGTTCCTGGCCGGCGACGCGGCGCACATCCATCCGCCGACCGGCGGACAGGGGCTCAACCTCGGTGTGCAGGACGCGTTCAACCTCGGCTGGAAGCTGGCCGCGGCGGTCAACGGATGGGCCCCGGAGGGGCTGTTGGACAGCTATCACGTCGAACGACATCCGGTGGGCGCCCGCGTGCTGGACAACACCCGGGCACAGATCACGCTCCTCGGGGCCGATGCGGGGGCGACCGCGCTGCGGGAGCTGTTCTCGAAGCTGATGGACTTCGAGGAGGTGAACCGGTACGTGACGGGGATGATCACCGCGGTCGACGTCAGCTACGACTTCGGGGAGGGCCACGAACTGCTCGGCCGGCGGATGCGGGACGTGGAGCTGAAGCAGGGGCGCCTCTACGAGCTGATGCGCGGCGGCCGCGGGCTGCTGCTCGACCGGACCGGCCGGCTCTCGGTGACGGGCTGGGCGGACCGGGTCGACCACGTCGTCGACGTCGGCGGGGAACTCGACGTGCCCGCTGTGCTGCTGCGGCCGGACGGCCACGTGGCGTGGGTCGGTGACGACCAGCGGGACCTGCTCGGCCGGCTGCCGAAGTGGTTCGGCGCCGCCGCCGGCTGAGCGTCGGCCGAGGCGCGGCAGGGGGCGTCGGGGCGGGGCGCGGCAGGGGGCGGTCGGGGCGGGGCGCGTGACGGCCTCCCCGCCCCGGTCAGCTGCTGGTGGACTCAGTTCCGGATCAGCCCGCCTGCCGGGACGGGAGCGACGTGGCCCGTCGGCGGCAGGGTCTGTGCCAGGGCGAGGCCGATGTCGACCAGCGATGACCGGTACAGGCCGGCGACGTCGGGAAGCGGCGTCCAGACCGACTCGGTGGTCTCGCCGTTCGGCTCGGGCCGGAGTCGGCCGCCGGTGATGCGGACCTGGTAGAAGATGCCGACGTTCTGGTGGTCCCGTTCGCCGGGGGCGGTGCGTTCGGCGGCGGGGATCACTCTTGAGTCCACGCCCAGCAGGCGTTCGACCACGGCGTCGCAGCCGGTCTCCTCGGCGACCTCCCGGATGACCGCGTCGAACGGGTCCTCCCCGTGCTCGACCATGCCGCCGGGAAGGGACCAGTTCCCTGAGAAGTGGTGGGCGAGCAGCACCCGCCCGTCCTCGATGCACACGGCGTACGCCGCAAGTCGGAAGCTCATACCCGTACCTCCCCACCCGGACACCGTCTCCATGCCTGAGTGGCGGGGTGAGGTGTCCGTGCCCTGTAGGAGTGGCGGAGAGCGGCGCCTCCGACCAGGAGCCCGTCGGTCGGAGCGGGACGCTGTGAGTTGTCAGCCGTTCTTACATTCCCGACCCATGTACCCAGTGGCCTGGGAGGGCGGCACAGAGTGACTCCAGGTCGGCGAACGTACGACCCCGGACGTGCAGCCAGCTGCGATCACCCAGTCCGTCGAGCCGCAAGAGCTTCCCCGGTGCGGAGAACCAGCACACGGGTGACTCCTCCTTTCCCGTCCACATCGGGTACTCGGGGAACTCCACCCGCGCGAACCGGGTCGGCAGCTCCCGAATCAGGCCGGCGGGAAGCTCGCACGCGTTGTAGAGCCGCCCTCGGCCGCCCAGCAGTGTTTCGCTGAGTACGAGCTCGACGCAGGCCAAGGAGACGCGCTCCAGGAAGGGGATCCAGCCATCGCGGGACTGGACGAACACCGGCGGATCGTCTCGGTCGAGGTCCCGCAGCCGCACCCCCCAGAGAGCACACCCCTGGTTCTCGTTGCGGAAGACGAGCACTCCGCCGAACTCGTCGTCCACGAACAGTTCGGAAGGCTGCAGCAGCGGGTCCTGGTTGCCGGTGAGGTCGTGACGCGTACCGAGAAGCGCGTACGCCTCGCGCAGCGCGGTCGGCAGCGCGAGCCCCAGCGTCCCCTCGGCCCGCTCCAGCTCCTCCGCCCGCGTACCCGCGCCGTCGGTGAGCGGTTCCGCCCAGGCTGCGGCGAAGTCACGGACGAAGGCCCAGGCGTGCGCCCTGACGGGTGTCCCGCCGCGCAGAGCCCGCGACACGTCGAACTCGTCAACCATGCCGTGGACCGTACAGGCCGGTCAGCGTCGTGGGGACTCCGCCAGGGCGTTCGCCGGGATCGCCGCCGACCCGCGTGGTCCCGAACACTTTTGCAAGCAGGCGCTTGCAATAGTTAGCAAGGGTGTTGCACTATCGAGTCATGGCATCACTCAACGTCGGCAATCTCGGCGAGTACCTGCGTGAGCAGCGGCGTACCGCGCAGCTCTCCCTGCGGCAGCTCGCCGACGCCGCCGGAGTGTCCAATCCGTATCTCAGCCAGATCGAACGCGGCCTGCGCAAGCCGAGTGCCGAGGTTCTGCAGCAGGTCGCCAAGGCCCTGCGGATCTCCGCCGAGACGCTCTACGTGCGGGCCGGGATCCTCGACGAACGGGAGCGGGAGGAGCTGGAGACGCGAGCGGTCATATTGGCCGATCCGTCGATCAACGAGCGGCAGAAGAACGTACTGCTGCAGATCTACGACTCCTTCCGCAAGGAGAACGGTTTCGACGTCGTGCCCGACACCGGCGCCGAGGTACACGGTGGCGCGGATGCGGGGAGCAGAATCGATGCCGACGCGGAAAGCGGTGCCGGTGACAAGAACGGCGCCGGTACGGATGCCCGCGGCCCCCGCACGGCCGGCGGCAGTGACGCAGACACACCTCTGAACTGACTTCTGATGATCCGGGAGGACCACAGTCATGGCCATCACCGATGACCTGCGCAAGACCCTCACCGACCGCACCCCCTTCTACTTCGCCGCGGGTACGGCCGACCTCGCCGTCGAGCAGGCGCGCAAGGTTCCGGCGCTGATCGAGCAGCTGCGGGCCGAGGCGCCCGAGCGGATCGAGGCCGTGCGCAACACCGACCCCAAGGCCGTCCAGGAGAAGGTGGCCACGCAGGCCAAGGAGGCCCAGGCCACCGTTCAGGCGAAGGTGACCGAGGTCATCGGGGCGCTGGACACCGACCTGAAGAAGCTGGGCGAGAGTGCCCAGGACCTGGCGCTGCGGAGCGTGGGCGTGGCCGCCGAGTACGCGGTGCGTGCCCGTGAGACGTACGAGAAGGTCGCCGAGCGCGGCGAGAAGACCGTGCGGACGTGGCGCGGCGAGGCGGCCGACGAGATCGTCGAGATCGCCGCCGTCGTCGAGGCGGAGCCGAAGTCGGTGCCGAAGCAGAAGTCCGAGGCGGCAGCCCCCCAGACGAAGCCGGCGCCTCCGGCCCCGAAGAAGGCCGCGCCGAAGCCCGCCGAGGCCAAGGCCGCGCCCGTCAAGAAGCCTGCGCCGGTGCGCAAGCCCGCGGCGAAGAAGACCACTCCGCCGTCCGCGAAGTAGCGGGGGTTCCGGGACGGCCGGGAACGGTCCGGGCACCTTTGTGGGTGGCCGGGTCGTTGTCCCGGTACCTTGGCCGCGAGGCGCTCATCCACTGACTAGGCGGTGCTCACCATGCTGCTCGAAGCATTCGGCTCGTTCCTTCAGATGCTCTACCTGGGCATGCTCGTCCTGGCCGTGGTCGCGCTGATCTTCGCGGCGACCGCGCGCGAGGACGCCTACCGGGCGGCGGACAAGCAGAAGAAGTCCTTCTGGCTGATCATCCTCGGGATCACCGTCTTCGTGAACCTGATCATCCCGATCCTCTTCCTGCAGATCGCGGGCGTGATCGCGTCCATCGTCTTCATGGTGGACGTACGGCCGGCGATCAAGGCGGTGACGGGCGGCGGAGGCGGCCGCGGCGGTTCCAGCAGCGACGGACCGTACGGCCCCTACAACGGCGGGCGCTGAGCGCTCGCGGGTACGGCCGAGCCGGGGCGGGAGCGCGCAGCGCTCCGGCCCCGTCCGCGTATCCGGGCCTCGTCGCGGTCGAGCAGCAGGACCGCCACGTCGTCGGTGAGCTCGCCGCCGTTCAGCTCCTGCACCTGGGTGACCGCTGCTTCCAGCAGCGTCTCGCCGCCGAGTCCCCGGTCGAGCTGGCCGTTGACCATCGCGACCATGCCGTCCTGGCCGAGCCGCTGGGTTCCCTCGGGTCCGACGCGCCCCTCGATCAGCCCGTCGGTGTACATCATCAGGCTCCAGGAGCCGCCCAGCTGCACCTGCCGTCGTGGCCAGCGGGCGTGCGGCAGCAGGCCGAGTGCCGGGCCGCCGTCCTCGTAGGGGAGCAGGTGCGCCGCCCGTCCCTGGCGTGCGATCAGCGGTGCGGGGTGCCCCGCGAGGCAGAGACCCGCGCGCCGGCCGTCGGGTGCGATGTCGACGGTGCAGACCGTCGCGAAGATCTCCTCGCTCTGCCGTTCGTGCTCCAGGACCTGCTGCAGCGTGGAGAGCAGTTCGTCGCCGCAGAGCCCCGCCAGGGTCAGCGCCCGCCAGGCGATGCGCAGCTCGACGCCGAGCGCCGCCTCGTCCGGGCCGTGCCCGCAGACGTCGCCGATCATCGCGTGGACCGTGCCGTCCGGCGTGCGGACCGTGTCGTAGAAGTCCCCGCCGAGCAGGGCGCGGCTGCGCCCCGGCCGGTAGAGGGCGGCGAAGCCCAGGTCCGATCCCTGGAGGAGGGGAGTGGGCAGCAGCCCGCGCTCCAGCCGGGCGTTCTCCTGGGCGTGCAGCCGGGATTCGGTCAGCTGGTGCTGGGCGATGTCCGCGCGCTTGCGCTCCACCGCGTACCGGATGGCACGGCTGAGGAGGCGCCCGTCGAGTTCGCCGCGGAAGAGGTAGTCCTGGGCGCCGACCCGTACGGCCTCGGCGGCCCGCTCCGCGTCGTTCTCCGCCGTGAGGGCGAGGACCGCGTGGCGCGGCGCGATGCGCAGGATGTGTTTGAGGGTGGCGAGCTCGTCCGGGTGCGCGGAGCCGTCCTTGGGGGCGTCGGTGCGTGCTCCGGTGGGCAGGGCCAGGTCGAGGTCGAGCAGGATGCAGTCGACGTCGTCCGTGAGGAGCCGCCCCGCCTCGGTGAGGTTGCGGGCGGTACGGACACGGACCCGGGTCCCGGCGGCGGACGGCAGCTCGGGGACGGTGAAGGTGCCCGCAGGGTCGTCCTCGATCACCAGGAGGGTGAGGTCGGCGCCATGGGTGGTCTCCGCAGCGGGAACAGCACGTTGCTGCGGTACGGGTACGGGCATCGGTTCGGGTTTCCTTCCCTCCCCCCGAGGGCGCGGCGGGACGACGATCGACGACCCGCCAGACCGGGACGATAGCGGGCCGCGGCAGGGGAACGGAATGGCGCTCGAAGATCGGCCGCTGTCATATGCGCGGCCATAAGCCGCTTCCCGTCACGGATCCGGCGTGATGAGCGTGTGCGAAACGGACAGGGGAGCCATGACAAACATCACGCGCCACGGGGGGTGGGCGGCCTGCGCCCGGTCGGCTACTTGTCGGGGCGGACCACGCCGAGTATGGCCATGGAGCCGGCGCCGGTCAGCGTGACGTCGCGGCCGGGCCTCGGGGCGTGGACGATCGCGCCGTCGCCGACGTACATCCCGACGTGGCTGGCGTCGCTGTGGTAGATGATCAGGTCGCCGGGGCGCATGTCACGGATGGCGATGCGCGGCAGCAGGCGCCACTGCTCCTGGGACGTCCGCGGGATCGGCCGCTTCGCCGCCGCCCAGGCCTGCGAGGTCAGACCCGAGCAGTCGTACGACCCCGGTCCCTCGGCGCCCCACACGTACGGCTTGCCGATCTGGGCGGTCGCGAAGGCGATGGCCTGCCTGCCGCTCGCGCTCGCCTCGCGGTTGATGTCTTTCAGCGCGCCGGAGGACAGCCAGGCGGCCTGCGCCGTGGACGCGGCCTGCTGCTCCAGCTCGAGGAGCCGGGCCTGCTCCTTCTTCTCCAGCTGTGATTCGAGCTTCTTCGCCGCGGCGATCTGCGCGTCTATGCTCTTCTTGGCCTTGGCCTGCTTGACGCGGTTGGACTCGAGCTTCGTCCAGTTGATACTCGCGTCCTGCGTGTACGTCTCCAAGTCCTCCTGCGTCCGCTTGAGTTGGGCGAGGACGCTCTTGGCGGCCTGCTGGCCCTGCCTGACCTGGTTCACGCCGTCGAGGAAGAGCCGCGGATCGTTGCTGAGCACGAGCTGTGCGCCCGGCGGCAGTCCGCCGTTGCGGTATTGCTCGCGGGCCTGGGCGCCTGCCTGGCTCTTCAGGTCCGCGATCCGTGCCTGGCCGTCGGCGATCGCCTTGGCGAGCTGCACGATCTCGCTGGACTGCTTCTTCGCCTGTTCCTCGGCGAGGTTGTACGCGTCCGTGGCCGCTCCGGCCTTGCGGTACAGGGTGTCGATCTCGTCGCGTACCTGTTCGAGGGTCTTCTTTCCTGTCGCCGGGACCGTCACCGGGGCGGTGGGGGAGGGCTCGGGCACGGGTGCGGCCATGGCCTGGACCGGCGCGGCCAGTACAGCGAGCGCGCAGACCAGTGTGAGCGCGGCAGCGGCACAGTGGCGTCGGTTCACGGGCTACCCCTCCGGACGGACAGCAGTAAAGGTACGGAACGTCGGATGGCGGACATCTGACTTACCGTCAGTAACGTTCTGGCGACGTCGCGATCGTGCCATGTCGTCCCGTAAAGCAACAGAGGCAGTCCCCAACCGGGGCGGACACCCGCCGATACTCACACGAACGGTGCCCCGTCCGGGTTCCCGCAAGGGCCGGATCGGGCACTTTTCCGGGTTCGTTCAGCGCGCGTTGGGCCGCAGGGCGGACCACCGCACCGTGATTTCACCCTGCCGCCACCGCCGCACCCCGTCCGCCAGCGGCCAGTCGGCGGAGACCGCCCGCACCGCCGTGATCCAGCGCTGCCGCGCGCCCAGCGAGGCGTACGGGGCGGCGGCCGCCCACGCCCGGTCGAGGTCCCGCAGGAAGGCGTGGACCGGTTCGCCGGGCACATTGCGGTGGATCAGGGCCTTGGGGAGGCGCTCGGCGAGGTCCGAGGGGCGGTCCAGGGAGCCCAGGCGCGTCGCGAAGGTGACCGTGCGGGGCCCTTCGGGGCCGAGGGCCACCCAGACGTGCCGGCGTCCGATCTCGTCGCAGGTGCCCTCGACGAGCAGTCCGTCCGGGGCGAGCCGTGCGCACAGTCGCTGCCAGACCGCGGTGACCTCGGCCTCGTCGTACTGGCGCAGTACGTTCGCGGCCCGGATGAGGGCGGGCCGGCCGGGCAGGGGGACCTCGAAGCCGCCGTGGACGAAGGTGAGGCCCTCGCGCTCGTACGGTTTCGCCGCGGCCACCCGTTCCGGGTCGATCTCGATGCCGGCGACCGTGGTGCGGGGTTCGGCGGAGCGCAGCCGTTCCAGCAGCTCGACGGCCGTCCACGGGGCCGCGCCGTAGCCGAGGTCGACCGCGACGGGGGAGTCGCTGCGGCGCAGGGCGGGGCCGTGGGTGGCGGCGATCCAGCGGTCCATGCGGCGCAGCCGGTTGGGGTTGGTGGTCCCGCGGGTCGCGGTGCCGATGGGGCGCTGGGGCATGACAGCGAGCGTATGCGAAGCCGCGGACGGGGCAGGCGGGGAGCCGTGGGCGGGCCGGCGGACGCGGGCCGCGCCGGTCGGATGGCAATCATTTGGCAAAGCGGAAATGAAAGGCCTTGTTCCGCTGTTCTGGCCCTTGAGAGGGGCCGTGTGCCCCCGACGCGTGATGCCCCGAGCGAGGAGGAGCGGACCCACGTGAGCCAGTACGTCTCCCGGCTCGGCAACAGCCGTGTGGCACCCCGCATCCGCTTTCCCGGCGGTTTCTCCGGCGGCCACCGCAAGCCCCGGCGTGTCGCGATGCTCTCCGTGCACACCTCCCCGCTGCACCAGCCGGGCACCGGCGACGCGGGCGGCATGAACGTGTACATCGTGGAGCTGGCCAAGCGCCTGGCCGCGATCAACATCGAGGTCGAGATCTTCACCCGGGCCACCACGGGCGCCCTGCCCCCGTCGGTCGAACTGGCACCGGGCGTCCTGGTCCGGCACGTCGACGCGGGGCCGTACGAGGGCCTGGCCAAGGAGGAGCTGCCCGCTCAGCTCTGCGCCTTCACCCACGGCGTGATGCAGGCATGGGCCGGTCAGCGCCCCGGCCACTACGACCTCGTCCACTCGCACTACTGGCTCTCCGGCCAGGTCGGCTGGCTCGCCGCCCAGCGCTGGGGCGTTCCCCTCGTCCACGCCATGCACACCATGGCGAAGGTCAAGAACGCGGCGCTCGCCGAGGGCGACACCCCCGAGCCCGCCGCGCGGGTCATCGGCGAGACGCAGATCGTGAACGCCTCCGACCGGCTCATCGCGAACACCGCGGAGGAAGCGGACGAGCTCGTCCGCTTCTACGAGGCCGACCCGGCCGCCGTCGCCGTCGTCCACCCCGGGGTCAACCTGGACCGCTTCCGTCCCGCCGACGGCCGCGCCGCCGCGCGGGCCCGCCTCGGACTGCCGCAGGACGCCCTGGTTCCTCTCTTCGCCGGCCGCATCCAGCCGCTGAAGGCCCCCGACGTGCTGCTGCGCGCCGTCGCCGTGCTCCTGGACCGCGATCCTTCGCTGCGCTCCCGGATCGTCGTGCCGGTCGTCGGCGGCCCCAGCGGCAGCGGGCTGGCCAAGCCGGAGGGCCTGCAGAAGCTGGCGGCGCGCCTCGGGATCGCGGATGTCGTGCGCTTCCACCCGCCGGTCGGGCAGGACCAGCTCGCCGACTGGTTCCGGGCGGCGTCCGTGCTGGTCATGCCCTCGTACAGCGAGTCGTTCGGGCTCGTCGCCATAGAGGCCCAGGCCTCCGGTACGCCCGTGATCGCGGCTGCGGTCGGCGGTCTTCCGGTGGCGGTACGGGACGAGGTGAGCGGCTTCCTGATCCCGGGCCACGATCCGGACGCGTACGCGCAGGCGCTGGGCCGGTTCGCCGAGAGCCCGGAGCTGGTCGGCCGGATGGGTGCGGCGGCCGCCGCACACGCCCAGTCCTTCGGCTGGGACACGGCGGCCTCGGCCACCGCCGACGTGTACACGGCAGCGATGTACGAACACCGCCGCAGGGCACGCGCGCACCACGGCTGAGGTCTCGCTCCCGGTACCTCTGTCGTACGCTCGCACCATGGCTGACGTATCCGACGAAGCAGCAGTGGCGCAGGTCATCGAGGCGACGCTGAACGACGCGGAGCTCGAGTGGGAGAGCCCCGAGCCCGGCACCTTCGTCGTGAAGCTGCCCGGTACCCGGAAGCTGTCGACGACCTGTTCCCTGCGCGTCGGCAAGCACTCCCTCTCCCTCAACGCGTTCGTCGTCCGGCACCCGGACGAGAACGACGCGGCCGTGCATCGCTGGCTCCTGGAGCGCAATCTGCGCCTGTTCGGGGTGAGTTACGCGATCGACCCGCTCGGCGACGTCTACCTCGTCGGCAAGTTCCCGCTCTCGGTGGTCACCCCCGAGGAGCTCGACAGGTTGCTGGGCACCGTTCTGGAGGCTGCGGACGGCGCCTTCAACTCCCTCCTCGAACTGGGCTTCGCGAGCGCGATCCGCAAGGAGTACGCCTGGCGGGTCGAGCGGGGCGAATCCACCCGGAATCTGGACGCGTTCACCCACCTGACCCAACGCCCGGCCAACTGACCTTCGACTCCCGTTAATTCGGCAGCGCAGCCATCTTCCGCTGTGCTGTCGCCCCGTGGCATGCTCGCCGCCGACGCAGACATGAACGTCGTTCATATACCTGAAAGGCGGTTCGGGTTCATGGGGAACCTCAGCAGACGCCGGCTGCTCGGCAGCGCCGTCGCCGTCACCGCGGCGGCCGCCACCGGGGCGCTCGGCGGCGCGGGCTCGGCACGGGCCGAGAACAGGGCCGGCACGGCCCGCGCGGCGAGCGGCGCCGGTGCGGAAGGGGCGGGAGGGACGGCAGGCGCGGCAGGTTCCGTGGCCCGGACCCCGGGATCGTCGCCCCTGTGGCGGGAGTTCACCGCCGCCCCGTTCACCCACCCCCAGATCCCGTACATCGGCCGCGCCGGCTACCGCTCGGGCTCCGCCCTCCCGCGCCGGGCCGCCCGTCCCTTCGTCGCGGACGTCCTGAAGTACGGGGCCAGGCCGGACGGCTCGGCCGACGCCGCCCCCGCGATCAACCGTGCCATCGCCGCTGCCGGAGAGCGTGGCGGTGGCACGGTGCTCATCCCGGCAGGGACGTACCGCATCGACGACATCATCCGCATCGGCCACAGCAACGTGGTGGTGCGCGGCGCGGGCAGCGGTGCGACGAAGCTGTACGCGACCAGGAACCTCACCGAGCTCATCGGCACCTACGGCAGCCGCTACGGCGGCGACAAGTCCAGCTGGTCCTGGGCAGGCGGCCTCATCTGGCTCTGCCCGGAAGACCGCTGGACCTCGCTCACCGACGCGATCAGGGCGAAGGCCTGGCCCTTCGAGGGCTGGACCGGCAACAAGCGCGACGAGTGGCAGACCCTGGCCACCGTCGCCCCCGCCCGCCGCGGCGACCGGACGGTCACCGTCTCCTCCGCACGGCGCCTGGAGCCGGGCCGGCTGGTCCTCCTCCGCCTCGCCGACGACGCCGGCCACACGCTGCTGCGGCACATGGCGGGCGACAGCGAGGGCGCCGCGTCGTACGTCTGGGACGACAAGACGAAGCTGACCTCGTACGTCCCCTACGAATGGCCGGTGCGCATCACCGCCGTGCACGGGCGCAACGTCACCCTGGAGCGGCCCCTCCCGCTCGACGTGCGCCCCGAGTGGGACTCCCGTCTCACCACCCTCGCCACCCCGCTCAGCCACTCCGGTGTCGAGGGACTCACCCTCGAAGCGGTCGAGACCCCGCAGTCGCCGCACCTGCTCGACAAGGGGTACAACGGTGTCGCCTTCCAGTGCGCCTACGACTGCTGGGCGGACGACATCACCGTTCGCCACGTCGACAACGGCTTCGGGCTGATCGGCGCGTCCGCCTGCACCCTGCGCCGTACGAAGGTCACGGGCCGGGGCGCGCACCATCCGTACTACTGCCGCGAGGGCTCGCACGACAACCTGATCGAGGACTTCACCATCGAGGAACGCACGGTTCCGGCGCCCGCCGGGACCCAGCTCCACGGCATCAACGTCGAGGGCCTGTCCAGCTACAACGTCTGGTCGAACGGGCGGATGGACATGGGTACGTTCGACTCCCACCGGGGCATGCCGTTCGCCAACGTCCGTACGGACATCACGGTCGACAACAACGGGCGCCACGGCGGCGACGCGAGCGCGGGCCCCCTCTTCGGCGCCCGGTTCACCCACTGGAACATCCGGGTCACCAACGGCCGCGCGGGCCTCATGCGGATCGACGGCCTCGCCCCGTACAGCGCGACGGTCGGCATCAGCGACGTGACGGAGTTCGACCAGATCGACGTCCCCGACTTCACCGGCGACCTGCACACCCGCCTGGAGGCGTACGGGACGCCCGAGGCCGTCCGCCCGCACAACCTGTACGAGGCCCAGCGCGCCCTGACCCGCTGAGGCCCCCGCCGCACCGGCGCCGCGCTCACTCCCGCGAGCGCGGCGCCGACTCCACCGACTCCAGCGCCGCCACGAGCCGCGGCGCCACTTCCCTCCACGTCCACTCCAGCGCGTCCGCCGGTGCCTCCCGGGGGACCGTCTCGGTGAGCATGATCAGGTAGAGGTAGCTGCGGTAGAGGGCGATCCGGAGCCGCACCGACGCGGTGAACGCGACCGGGCCGCCCGTCACGGACGCGTACCCGGCGAGGAAGTGCTTGTCCTCCTCCAGATCGCCGAACAGGGCCGTCGAGACGAAATCGGCCACCGGATCGCCCCAGAACATCCGCTCGCCGTCGATGATCCCGCCGACGGAGCGGGTACCCGGCTCCCCGGTCACCAGCACATTGCCCTGCCACAGATCGAAGTGGACCAGAGCCGGAACGGTCACCTCGTCCAGCACCCACGCGGCGGCGTCCAGCACCGACCGGATCTCCGCCACCGGGCGCGGCAGCCTGGCCCCGTACGTCTCCGCGTCGGCGAGCACCGCACCGGTCATCTCGGTGAACGCCTCGCGCCAGGTGGGGGCGAGCGGTCCCAGCGATTCGGCGGGATACCCGAATCCGGCCGGTCCCCGCACGGTGTGGAGACGGCCGACGATCCGCCCGAGCTCCGTGCGCAGCCGCTGCTCCTCACCGTCCAGCAGGTCGTCGGCCATGTCGTTCCAGGGCCGCCCCGGACATGTGGTCATGACGACGTACGCGCCCGCCGGTGCCCCGGAGTCGAGTTCGCTGTGCACGACCTGCGGGATCCTGCCGCCGCCCACTGCCGCGGCGGCCTCGTAGAAGGCGACCTCGTTGACCAGCAGGCGCTGTTCGTAGCTCATCCCGGTGGCGTGGAGGGGCGGGATCTTCACCACCCAGTCGCTGCCGTCCCGGAGCGTGACGCGGGTGACGGTGTTGTACGTGCCGCCGGTGAGCGGCTCGCTGGAGGCGACGGCGCCCTCAGGGACCCCGACGGCAGCGAGTACTGCGGCAGTTGCATCGGTAGGCATCGACGGATCCCCTCGGTTCACGGCAGTGGTACGAGTCTGACCACGGTGACCGTCAGCACGGATCCTGAGACGTAGTAGAGGACGATCGCCCCGTACACCGTCGCCTCGCGCCGGTCGTGTTCCCGTTTGACGGCGGACGACCCGTGCCCGTACGGATCCTTGGCCAGAGTGCGTGCCATCTCGTCCCGGAACGAGTCGCCGTCCCGCATCTTGGCCAGGGTGTCGTCGGCCGGCGGCGCGTAGGAGATGCGGAAAATCAAGCGACGCTCCGCCTCTCGGCCTCGTCCTGCGCCAGCCGTACCAGGATCCGCTCGGCCTCGGGATCGGGGACGGACTCCAGCATCCAGTGCCGCATGACGGCCTGGATCTCGTGGACGCCGGCCTCGTTGATCGCGAGGTCGAACTCCTCGCGTCTGTCCTCGGGCAGCGCGGCGCGGATGGCGGGGATGCTGTTGGGCACCTCGACCTCGGCACCGCCGACGAAGGTCTTCAGAGACTCGCTCATGATCGCTCTCCCCGATCTCCTTGCTCTCTGTGCACTGCCTACCCGCTCCGCGCTGCCTGAGCACCTGGAACAGGCGGGCACGGGCGTCACGTTAGCCTGTGCGGCCAGGGCCGGAGCCGAGCCCCCTGCATGCGGTCGACCCGCGGCACGGAACCCGGAACCTTTCACCGGAGCGGGAACCTCAGCCGCTCAGCGTGATGTTCGATTTCCCGCCGCTCGTCGCCCAGGGCCGCTCTCCGGATCGGGCACGACGGTCATCGGCCGCCCCACCGGGACTTGAGTCTCCAGTAGGGGGAGACACGAACATGGGGGCATGGACGGCGACACGCTCCACTCGATCGGCGAGCTCGCTCGGCGGACCGGACTCACGGTCAAGACCATCCGGTTCTACTCCGATCGCGGGATCGTGGCGCCGACGGACCGCAGCCCGGCCGGCTACCGCCTCTACGACACCGACGCCGTCGCACGCCTGGACCTCGTGCGGACCCTGCGCGAGCTGGGGCTGGACCTGCCCACGATCCGCAAGGTCGTGGACCGCGAGCTCCCGCTTCCCGAGGTCGCCGCGGCGCACGCCGAAGCACTGGCCGTGCAGATCCGCGTCCTGCGCCTGCGGTGCGCGGTGCTGACGGCGGTGGCCGAGCGCGGGTCCACACCTGAGGAGACGGAACTCATGCACCGACTGGCCCAGCTCTCCGAGGAGGAACGCCGTCGTCTGACCGGCGATTTCCTCGACGCCGTCTTCGGCGGTCCTGACACCGCCCCCGTATTCGCCGGGGTCATGCGCTCGATGACCCCCGAGCTGCCCGACGACCCGGAGCCGGAGCAGGTCCAGGCGTGGGTGGAGTTGGCTGAAATGTCCCTGGACCCGGAATTTCGCGCCGCGTTGCGACGGACGACCGAGTACCAGGCAGCTGAGCAGGCCAGGGGCGAGACAGCGGGCCCGCGCCCGGACATCGCCGCCGCCGTCCGTGACCGGGCAGGCCCGGCCCTGTCCGCCGGCATCGACCCGGCCTCGCCCCAGGCAGATCCGGTCGTCGCGGCGTTCACGGCGCACTACGCGCACCTCCTCGCCCGCCCCGACGACCTCGATCTGCGCCGCCGGCTGGCGGCTCGGCTGGAGAGCGTGAACGACCCCCGCAGGGAGCGGTACCTCCAACTGCTTGCCGTGGTCAACGGCTGGCCGGCCCCGGAGAGTCTGGCTCCGGTGCTGGACTGGTCCGTCCAGGCGCTGCGCGTCCGGACACAGCGATAGCGGCGCGGTCGCAAGGCACCACGGGCCGGACGCGGATCCCGCAATGCGCCAGTCAGCGGGCTCTGCGAGGGAAGGCGATTCCGGCGGGGCACGGCAGGTGCGGACACAGCAGGTGCGGCTCCGGGGCCTGAGGAGGGCGACGGACCGGAGCGTCTCGAACCACTCCACGGGAACGGATTCTGCCGTGCGTGCCATCCCGGGTCTTCCGGGCGGCCGCACGGCCTCGCGGGTACACGCGATTCGACTGCTGTGGAACAGAATCCCTGGTCGGACGCATCACGGTCACACCCCGTCGGCTTCCTGCAGCGCATGACCGGGGGCCGGCCGCCGCGACCGGGACAGCCGCCGGTCCGTGCCGGGGAAGGACACGGCCCAGGTGGCAGGTCTGGAGGGGCGAGGAGGGGGAACACGGCGAAACGCCGGGTGAGCCCCGGTTCCGCCCACAGCCCGCGGGCCACCGAGACGACGGGAACTCCATGCCGACCGACACACCGGAAAGACGCGCCGCCCTCCCCGGGGGGCACGTCTCCGCCACGACACCCCCTGCCGACGAGCACGTCCCCTCGCGGACCTCCCGGGCGTCCCGGCCTTCCTGGCCCTCCCGGGTGTCCCGGCCTTCGCAGCCATCCCCGGCGGACGCGGAGCGCTCGCTCCGTGCCCCGGAGACCGCCGGTGGCATGGGCCGGGCCGCAGGAATCATCGCTTCGACGGCGGTCTGCCAGGCGGCCCTGATGGTGGGGCTCGGGCTCCTGATCACCGGACCCGCGGCCCGCCTATGGCCACTGACGTCCGAGGACGAGGTCAACGACACGCTGGAGCACGCCCGTACCGGCACGCTCGACACCGTGTCCCTCGTCGTCTCCGAAGCGGGCAACACCGTCACGGTCATCGCAGGCACCCTCCTGACCTGCCTCGTACTCCTCGTGGTCCCGCGGCTCCCCAGGTGGCGTGACGCGGTCTTCCTGTCTGTCGCCGTCTCGCTCCAGTCCCTGGTCTTCCTGGTCATCACCGAAGCGGTGGACCGCACCCGCCCGGACGTCGAACGGCTCGACGCCTCACCACCCACCTCCAGCTACACCTCCGGACACACCGGCGCGGCGACAGCCCTGTACGCCGGCATCGCGGTCCTGGTCCTGCACCGGACGAAGGGGCCGTGGCGCAAACCCGTGGCGGTGCTCCTGTTCCTCGTGCCGCTGCTGGTGGGGATCGCCAGGGCCTACCGGGGGATGCACCATCCGACGGACATCGCGGGAGGTCTGCTCAACGGCGGACTGTCCCTGCTGATCGTCGGTCGCGCCCTGCTGACCGGACCGCACGTACCCGCCCCCGCGCCTGCCGACGCGGCGGCCCGTAAGGCACCGGCCCCCAGGGCGCCGGCCGGGCGGGCTCCCGGCCGCACCGCGGTGGTCTTCAACCCCACCGTCACCGACGAGGCGGCCTGTGCAGGCCTGCGACGGGTTCTCGAGGACCACGGTCACAGCGAAGCGGACTTCGTACCGACCACCGCCGAGGACCCGGGGGAGGGACAGACGGCGCGCGCGGTACGGGACGGGGCGGCACTCGTCGTGGTCTGCGGCGGCGACGGGACCGTCCGGGCAGCGGCGGAGGCGCTGGCCGGTACGGGCATACCGCTCGCGGTGGTGCCCTGCGGCACGGGCAACCTCCTCGCCCGCAACCTGGGACTCCCGGTGAAACCGGAGGAGGCGCTGGCCGTCGCGCTGCGCGGTGCTCCGCACCGCATCGACCTCGGGCGGATCGAGGGCGACGGCATGGCGCCCGCGCACTTCACGGTCATGTCCGGGGCAGGGCTCGACGCCGCGATGCTGGAGAGCACCAGCGACCGTGCCAAGGCCGTGCTCGGCTGGCCCGCCTATGTGGTGGCGGGCCTGCGGGAACTGCGCGCGCCCCGGATGCGCCTCACGGTCGGCCTCGACGGAGCGCGACCCCTGCGCCGCACCGCCCGGATGGTGCTCGTCGCCAACACCGGCAAGGTTCAGGGCGGTGCCGCGCTGGTCCCGGCGGCCCGGCCCGACGACGGCCTGCTCGACCTCATGATCCTCGACCCGCGCGGACCGATGGGCTGGCTGAGCGCCGTCGCCTCGCTGGTGCGCCGCAGGCCGGAGGGGGGAACCGGCCACGCCGGCCGGTCGCGTCCCGTGGAGTACTTCACCTTCCGCCACGCGGACATCCGCTTCGAGGCATCGCAGCCACGCGAGCTGGACGGCGACCCCGTGGCCCCGGGCCGGCGCCTCACCGCCCAGGTCAGGCCCGGCGCGCTGACCGTGCTCATGCCTGAGCGGGGAGAGTGAGATGGGCACCGCAACCCGGGTCCCGCAGACCCGCGACATGGTCGGCAGCGAACTCTCCGGCGACGAGGCACTGGCCACCCTGCGGCGCTACGGCCGATGGCCGCTGCTGCGCGACTCCTTCGTCCGCTTCCGGTACGCCGACGGCTTCAGCCACTCCCGGGCGCTCGCCCTGCAGACCGTGCTGGCCGTGGTGCCGCTGGTCATCGCCTTCGTCGGGCTGTCGACGGCCCTGCACACCGAAAACCTGGGCAGGGTGGCGGAACTGACGATCCACCGGATCACGGCGGGGCCCAGCGCCGCCGTGGTCGAGGACGCACTGGACCGCAGCCGGCAGAGGGCCGACGACGGGGCCCAGCTCGCCCTGTGGTTCGGACTGGTCTTCTCCCTGACCAACACGACGACGGCGATGTGCCAGATAGAACGCGGGGCCAACCGCATATACGGGGTCGAGCGCGACCGGGTCTTCCACCTGAAGTACCTGCGCGGACTGGTGATGTCGCTGACCGCCGGAATCCCGCTCGGCATCGGCTTCGTCGCCATGGTCGCCGGAGGCGACCTGGTGGCGGCCGTGGTCGAGGTGTACGACCTCGGGGCCGGTGCCCGGTCCGCATGGGACCTGCTGCGCTGGCCCGCCGGGGTGCTCCTCGTGGTCCTCTCGGCGAGCGCGATCTTCCGCCGTTCGCCGAGGCGCCGGCAGCCGGGCTACACCTGGCTGGCCTTCGGCGCCGCCGTGTACCTGGTGCTCTGGACCTCGCTGACCTGGCTGCTCAGCCTCTATCTCGAGGTCAGCGGTTCGTTCGACACCGTGTACGGCCCGCTCACCGCCTTCATGTCCCTGCTGCTCTGGGCCTACCTCACCTCCATCGCGCTCTTCCTCGGCCTTTCCTTCGCCGCCCAGCTGGAGGCGGTGCGGGCGAAGCGGCCCGGTCCCGTACAACCCGACCCAGGAGCCTGAATGACTGCCCGACCCGCTGCCCCGGCCCGCCGACGGAGCCGTAAGGACGCCGACCGCAGATTCGGGATGCGGCTGTTCGGCTCCGCGGCCGTCGCCGCGGCCGCGGCTGTCCTCTTCGGCCTCCTGTTCGTCCTCGTGGAGAGCGGCTGGGGTCCACTGCGACGCCTCGACGCGGGCGCGGCCCGGTGGCTGAACCGGACCGCCCTCGACCATCCGGCGTGGACCGGAACCCTGCGCTTCTTCTCCGACGTGGTGTGGGACCCGGTGACCCTGCGCGCGGCGGTCGCGGTGCTGACCGTGTGGCTGGTGTACCGGCGCGCCTGGCGTCTGGCCGCGTGGTCGGCCTTCACCGCGGTGGCGGGAGGGCTGACGGGGCTGCTCGTCAAGAGTGTCGTCGAGCGGGCGAGGCCGGACCTGCCGGACCCGGTGGCGCACGCCCCCGGCTTCTCCTTCCCCTCCGGCCACGCGATGGCGGCCACGACCTCGTTCGCGATCCTGCTGCTCGTTCTCCTGCCCCTGGTGCGCCCGAGCCTCCGTCCCCTGTGCTGGGCCGTCGCGGTCGTCTCCGTGCTGGGTGTCGGCTTCACCCGCATCGCCCTGGGCGTGCACTGGTTCAGCGATGTGGTCGGCGGCTGGACGCTCGGGCTCGCCGTGGTGGCGGTGACCGGCTGGTCCTTCGAGGCATGGCGCGCCGACGTGGGCCTCGGCCGGACCGAGATGGCGGAAGGCCTGGAGCCGGAACTGGACGGCGACGACGACCCGGAGTCGCCCTGCATGACGGACGATGCCCCGGGCAGGCGCTGAGGGGAGTGAAGGAACACTTCCTACCGAAAGGACCCCTCCGTGTCGAAGGAGCAGCCGAAGCACATCTTCGTCGTCGGCCTCGATGATGCGAACCTGCCGATGCTCGAAGCGGTCCCGGACGCCGACGCCTACCGGTTCCACCGCTTGCTGACCGTCGAGGAGCTGCAGGAGGGCGAGGTGTCCGTGCCGGATCTGATGGATCGCGCCCGGGCGGTTCTCGACGCCCACGACGGCAGCATCGACGCCATCGTCGGTTACTGGGACTTCCCGGTGAGCACGCTCGTCCCGATGCTCGGCAAGGAGTACGGGGTGCGTACGACCAGCCTCGAATCCGTGGTCAAGTGCGAGCACAAGTACTGGAGCCGGCTCGAACAGCGGAAGGTCATCGAGGAGTACCCGCGCTTCGGCCGGGTGGACCTGGACACCGACGACCCCGAGCCGCCCGCGGGCGTGAACTTCCCCATGTGGCTCAAGCCGGCGCTCGCCTACTCGTCCGAGCTGGCGTTCGGCGTCTCGGACATGACGGAGTTCCGGACCGCCGTCGACGAGATCCGGGCGGGCATCGGCCGCGTCGGCAGGCCCTTCGAATCCGTACTCGACCTCCTGGAACTCCCCCCGGAGATGGAGGGCGTGGGAGGCCAGGTCTGCCTGGCCGAGGAGGCGATGACCGGAATCCAGGTGGCCGTCGAGGGGTACGTGTACCGCGGCAAGGCGCATGTGTACGGAGTGCTGGACTCGATCAACTACCCGGCCTCCCCGTGCTTCCTGCGCCACCAGTACCCGAGCAGCCTCCCCGGCCCGATCATCCGCAAGCTGCACGAGGTCAGCGAGCGGACCATGCGGCAGATCGGCATGGAGTCGGCCACCTTCAGCATCGAGTACTTCTACGACCCGAAGACGCAGGACATCAGCCTCCTGGAGATCAACCCCCGGCACTCGCAGTCCCATGCCGAACTCTTCGACTACGTCGACGGCGCGCCCAACCACCACCGCATGATCAGCCTCGCGCTGGGCCGCGACCCGGCACTGCCCGGAGGGCTCGGGCCGTACGCCGTGGCCGCCAAGTGGTACTTCCGCTGGTTCGGCGACGGGAAGGTGCACGAGGTGCCCACCCCGGAGCGGATCGCCGCCATCGAGCGTGAGATACCCGGCGTGCGCATCGACGTCGTCCCCGAGGAGGGACAGAAGCTCTCCACGGTCTCCCAGCAGGACAGCTACAGCTACGAGGTGGCACACATCTTCACCGGAGGCGACGACGAGGAGGACCTGCGCCGCAAGTTCGACCGGTGCGTGGCCGCCCTCGGGCTCACCTTCGACGAGACGGAGCCGGGAGGCCGCGGCACGAAGACCCGGTGACCCGTCAGGCCCAGTACGACGAAAGGAGGTCGCACAGGCATGCGCTACGTCGACCGGCTGCCCTGCGCGATCCAGGAAGAGAAGCACGTCACGATCCCCATGGAGGACGGAGTCAAGCTCTCCGCGCGGATCTGGCGCCCCACGGCCTCCGACGCGGAGTCCGTGCCGGCCGTCCTCGAGTACATCCCGTACCGGAAGAACGACCTCACCTCGACCCGCGACGCCATCAACCACCCCTACATCGCCGGACACGGCTACGCGTGCGTGCGCGTCGACCTGCGGGGGACCGGCGAGTCGGAGGGCGTGCTGCTGGACGAATACCTCGAACAGGAGCAGAGCGACGCCGAGGCCGTGCTGGCCTGGATCGCCGAGCAGCCCTGGTGCGACGGGAACACCGGAATGATGGGCATCTCCTGGGGCGCCTTCGCCGCCCTCCAGACGGCCGCCCGCAGGCCGCCGAGCCTGCGCGCCATCTGCATCGCGTCGTTCACCGACGACAGGTACGCCGACGACATGCACTACCTCGGCGGCGCGATGCTGTCCGACAACCTGGCCGAGGCCGGGACCATGTTCGCCTACGCCACCTGCCCGCCCGATCCGGCCGTGGTCGGTGAACGCTGGCGCGAGATGTGGCGGGAACGGCTCGACGCCGCACGCCCCTGGGTCCTGGAGTGGCTGCGCCACCAGCAGCGGGACGGCTACTGGCGCCATGCCAGCCTGAGCGAGGACTACTCCGCCCTGCGCTGCCCGGTCCTCGCCTCCAGCGGGTGGGCGGACGGCTACTCCAACGCCGTGACCCGGCTGCTGAGCCACGTCGACGTACCCCGGAAGGGCTTGATCGGCCCCTGGTCGCACAAACTTCCGCACCTCGGCGAGCCGGGACCGGCCATCGGATACCTCCAGGAAGTGGTGCGCTGGTGGGACCACTGGCTCAAGGGCATCGACAACGACGTCATGGACGGCCCCATGCTCCGGGCCTGGATGCAGGAGAGCGTCCCGCCCTCCACCTCCTACGAGGAACGGCCCGGCCGATGGGTCGGCGAGCCGTCCTGGCCCTCGCCCAACGTCAGTGAGTCCGTCCTCCCGCTGCGCGACGGCGCCCTGGGGAATCCGGAGGACCGGGACAACCGGGAGGACCGTGTCCACACGGTCCAGTCGCCGCTCTCCGTCGGCCAGTTCGCCGGCAAATGGGCCTCGTACAACGCCCCGCCGGACCTGCCCTACGACCAGCGCGAGGAGGACGGCGGCTCACTCGTGTTCCAGACCGAGCCGCTGGCCGAACGCATGGAGATCCTCGGCGCTCCCGTCCTCGACGTGGAGGTGGCCGCGGACGCACCGGTGGCCCAGCTGAACGTCAGGCTGTCCGACGTCGCACCGGACGGGCGCTCGACGCGAGTGACCTACGGCGTACTCAATCTGACCCACCGCGACAGCAAGGAAGCCCCCGAGGAACTGGAACCGGGCAGGCGCTACCGGGTGCGCGTACCGCTCCACAGCGTCGCGCAGGCGTTCCCGCCCGGACACCGCATCCGGCTGTCGCTGTCCACCTCGTACTGGCCCCTGGTCTGGCCGGCCCCCGAACCGGCGCTGCTCAGCGTGTACGAGAGCGGCAGCACCCTGACCCTGCCGGTCCGCCCCGACGACGTACCGGAGGACAAGGCCCTGCGCCCCTTCGGCGAACCCGAGGGCTGCGCGCCGCCCCCCGTCACCCGGCTGAGCGAGCCGGAGCAGGCATGGACCGTGACGAGGAACCTGGTGGACTACCGGTCGGTGCTCGACATCGTGAAGGACCGTGGACTCCAGCGGTACGAGGACACCGGCATCGAGACCGGGCTGAGGGCCTGCGAGAAGTACAGCTGGATCGGCGAGGACTTCGGGTCGGTGCGCGGCGAGTCGGCCTGGGAGATGCGCTTCGGCCGCCCCGACTGGGACGTCCGGGTCGAGACCCGCACCGTACTGACCTCGGACAGCGACACCTTCCACGTCGACGCCACGCTCGACGGATACGAGGACGGGCGCCGGGTCTTCTCCCGCACCTGGAACGAACACATCCCGAGAGAGAACGTCTGACCCGTCGGCCGGAGAGAGCGGCCGGAGCGGACGAAGGCCCCTGATCCGCGTCCCCCTCGCGGCTCAGGGGCCTTCGCCCGCCGGTCCTGCTTCTCTCCTGGCCCAGGGTCGTCGCGGAGCTCGTCCGGTCCATCGGCCCCCAGTGGGTGTCAGTGGCTGGTGACAGACTCCGTCGGCATGAGTGATCAGGTGCGTTTGCGAGACGTCGAACCGGCCGATCTGGAGGAGTTCTTCGCACAGGAGCATGATCCTGAGGCCATGGAACGGTCGAAGTTCCGGCCCCGGGAACGGGAAGCCTTCATGACCCACTGGACGACGAAGGTTCTCGGGGATCCCACCAACTTCGTGCAGGCCATCACCGTCGACGGAGAACTGGCGGGCAACGTGGTGGCGTGGTGGGACGAGGGGCGCCGCTTCACCGGGTACTGGCTCGGCAGGCAGTACTGGGGCCGGGGGATCGGCACGCGAGCCCTGGCGCTGTTCCTCGAGCGGGAGAAGGCCCGTCCCCTGCACGCCGATCCCTTCGCCGGGAACACCGGCTCGGTGCGGCTGCTGGAGAAGCTCGGCTTCCGGCGTACCGAGACGGTCCGCTACGGCGAGCACGAGCACATCATGTTGGTGCTCGACGAGAACCCGACCTGAGCCCCGCTGTCCGACGTCTACGCGAATCCTCCAGCCCCGAGCGGTGAGAGCCGCAGGTGGTCCGGCAGGATGCTCGGACCTGGTCACTTCGGGGAGGGAATCCATGAACTCGGCGGACGGCGTCATCAATTTGATTCACCTGGCCGACAGGGCCGGCACCAGCGGACAAAGTGTCTCCGTGCGCATCCTGGGTCGCTATCAGCCGGGAATTCTGACCGGCCACGACTTCCTCGACTGCGAGATCGTCATCAAGGGGGAATCCGTCAGTGGCACCTTCGCCGTGACCCTTCTCCCCCAGGACCTTGAAGACTGGGAGGGCTCCTTGGAGACCCTGGAGTCCGGCCGGTTCGCCATGTGGCTCGTATCGGGGCGGACTCCTTCGATGAAGTTCACGCCTGACGAGGGCGGCGGGCTCTGGGTGTCCGTGCACGACGGGCCGTCGTCAGGAGTCACTGTCACAGTCCCGTTGTTCGTGTCACCGACCTGGGTCGCGGAGCAGCGGGACCTGCTCGCCCAGGCCCGCGAGGTCTACCCCTGCGAGGTCGTCGAGACATCACCCGGCGCCTACGAGTGGCGGGGTGCTCGCAAGGTCTGACGGCCCGACCAGAGCAACTGACGGCCCACACGGCCCAGCCCCACCCAAAAGCCCCCGCCCGGCGAGAAAATCGCAAGTCGAGGGCTCTTCGGTGTCGCGTTACTTCTTCTTGCCCTGGTTCTTCACGGCCTCGATCGCGGCCTTCGCCGCGTCCGGGTCGAGGTACGTGCCGCCCGGCTTCAGCGGGTTGAAGTCGGCGTCCAGCTCGTACGCGAGCGGGATGCCGGTCGGGATGTTGAGGCCCGAGATGGCGTCGTCGGAGATGCCGTCCAGGTGCTTCACCAGGCCGCGGAGGCTGTTGCCGTGGGCAGCGACCAGGACGGTCTTGCCGTCGAGGAGGTCCGGGACGATGCCGTCGTACCAGTACGGCAGCATGCGGTCGACGACGTCCTTGAGGCACTCCGTGCGCGGGCGCAGCTCCGAGGGGATGGAGGCGTAGCGCGGGTCGTCGCTCTGCGAGAACTCGGTGCCGTCCTCGAGGGCGGGCGGCGGAGTGTCGTACGAACGGCGCCACAGCATGAACTGCTCCTCGCCGAACTCGGCGAGCGTCTGGGCCTTGTCCTTGCCCTGGAGGGCGCCGTAGTGGCGCTCGTTCAGGCGCCAGGAGCGGTGGACGGGGATCCAGTGGCGGTCCGCGGCTTCCAGTCCGAGCTGGGCGGTGCGGATCGCGCGCTTCTGGAGGGAGGTGTGCACGACGTCGGGGAGCAGGCCGGCGTCCTTCAGCAGCTCACCGCCGCGGACCGCCTCCTTCTCGCCCTTGTCCGTGAGGTCTACGTCCACCCAGCCGGTGAACAGGTTCTTGGCGTTCCATTCGCTCTCGCCGTGGCGGAGGAGGATCAGCTTGTACGGTGCGTCGGCCATGACTGCGAGCGTAATCGAACCGGCGCGGCCTTCGCGCGTCCGGTCACAGGGCGGACAAAGGGGGGTGCGGGGGCGCGTCGTTTGACGATGGGCGTCAATCGAGTGGCGGTTCGGGACCCCGTCTTCGTAATGTTCGGACTGCTATAGGACCGCTTACACCTGTGGGTCCGCATCCGTTCGTACGTCCCCAGGGGGAGCCCTATGCCCGTCGCCGGTCTCAGGAAGGCGGCACACGAGACGGTTGCCGGGCTCCCCAGGGAGTTCTGGTGGCTGTGGACCAGCACGCTGGTCAACCGCCTGGGGGCGTTCGTCGCCACGTTCATGGCGCTCTATCTGACGTTGGACCGGGGCTACTCGGCTTCGTTCGCCGGCCTGGTCGCCGCCCTCCACGGGCTCGGTGGGGTCGTCTCCTCGCTGGGGGCCGGGGTGATGACGGACCGGCTGGGACGTCGGCCCACCATGCTGATCGCGCAGCTCTCGACGGCGGCGTCGGTGGCCGTGCTCGGCTTCATGGTCCATCCGGCCGCGATCGCCGCCATGGCCTTCGTGGTGGGCATGGCCAGCAACGCGTCCCGGCCGGCCGTGCAGGCGATGATGGCCGACATCGTCCCGCCCGAGGACCGGGTGCGTGCGTTCTCGCTCAACTACTGGGCCATCAACCTGGGCTTCGCCATCTCCTCGGCCGCGGCCGGTTTCATCGCCGAGTACAGCTATCTGGCCGGTTTCCTGGGCGAGGCAGCCATGACGCTGGTCTGCGCCGTCGTCGTCTTCCTCAAGGTGCCGGAGTCCCGGCCCGAGGTGGCGCCCCGGGTGGCCGGGACCCGTGCCCCGGACGACGTGCGGCTGATCACGGTCCTGCGCGACGGGCGCTACATGGGCGTCGTGGGGCTGTCGTTCCTGGTCGCGTTGATCTTCCAGCAGGGGCACCTGGGGCTGCCGGTGGCCATGGGGGCGGACGGGTTCTCCAGCTCGGACTTCGGCACGGCCATCGCCGTCAACGGCGTGCTGATCGTGGTCCTGCAGATTCCGGTCACCCGGTTCATCCAGCACCGCGACCCACGCCGCCTGCTGATCATCTCGTCCGTGCTCGCGGGGTACGGGTTCGGGCTGACCGCCTTCGCGGGGTCGGTGGGCGTGTACGCGCTGACGGTGTGCGTCTGGACCCTCGCCGAGATCGTCAACGCCCCGACGCAGACGGGCATCGTCGTCCAGCTCTCCCCGGCTCACGGCAGGGGCCGTTACCAGGGCATGTACACGCTGTCCTGGTCCGCTGCGGCGCTCGTCGCACCGCTGATGTCCGGCTTCGTGATCGACCACTTCGGCGCGGACTGGCTGTGGGTGACCTGCGCGGTGCTGGGCACCGCGGCGGCGTTCGGCTACTGGCTGCTGATGCGGAAGCTGCCGGATCCGGTGGTCGCGGCGCCCGTCGCTCCCGAACGGGCGGTCGCCGAGCCGGCGGTCTGACCGGGGGCGGCGGTCCGACCAGGCACCGGCGGCCCGACCGGGGGCGGCGGTCCGCCGTCCGACGGGAGCCCCCGGCGTGAAGCGCGCGCGGCGATGCCCCGCGGCGTCACGCGTCCGCCGCGGGGCATCGCCGCATCTGCCCGGTCAGCCGGAGCAGCCACCGCACTGGCACGGCGCGCCGGACTGGCAGCCGCACCCGCAGCCCGAGCCGCATCCGCAGGCTCCGAGCACGGTCAGCTGCACCACTTCGGTCGGGGTCTCCTGCTGGGCTTCGGTCATGGGCGAATCGGCCATGGTCCCTCCTCGGGGGGTACGACTCGGCGGCGTACGGCAGCTGCCTGGGCCCTCGTACGACAGCTGTGCACGACGGGGGCATACGGCATGGCGTGCCGCCCCCGCCCCCATTGCATGCCCACCCCGGCGGGCGCATCAACGGCGCACGTGCGCGGAGACACACGTGCGACCGCGCACGTTCCGCGCCCCTACGCCCCTTCGACCGGGGTGGACGTCTGGATTTCGTCCGCGTGCTCACCCGTCACCAGGTAGACGACGCGCTTGGCGACCGACACGGCGTGGTCGGCGAAGCGCTCGTAGTAGCGGCCGAGCAGGGTCACATCGACGGCCGTCTCGATGCCGTGCTTCCAGCGGTCGTCCATCAGGTGCTGGAACAGCGTCCGGTGCAGCAGGTCCATCTCGTCGTCGTCCTGCTCCAGCTGGAGCGCCAGGTCGACGTCCTTCGTGATGATGACCTCGGCGGCCTTCGCCATCAGGCGCTGCGCGAGCTGTCCCATCTCCAGGATGGTGGCGTGCAGGTCGTGCGGCACGGCGGAATTCGGGAAGCGCAGCCGGGCGAGCTTGGCCACGTGCTGGGCGAGGTCGCCCGAGCGTTCCAGGTCCGCGCTCATGCGCAGCGAGGTGACCACGATCCGCAGATCGGTCGCGACCGGCTGCTGGCGTGCCAGCAGCGCGATGGCCCGTGCCTCGAGGTCGTGCTGCAGGTCGTCGACCTTCTGGTCCGCGGCGATCACGGTCTCGGCGAGCTTGAGATCGGCGTCGAGCATGGACGTCGTCGCCCGGCCGATCGCCGAGCCGACGAGCCGGGCCATCTCGACCAGGCCTTCGCCGATCGAATCGAGTTCCTCGTGGTAAGCGTCGCGCATGGAAGTCCCTCTCCAGATTCTTAGGCCGCCCGGCACACGGGAGGCGGCGTCCCCCGTGTGCCGGGCGGTCTTGCTGAGCCGGGGTCTCCGGGCCGACCCCACGCTCCCACGGTGAGGGCACAACGAGTCGGGATCCGGCCCCCGAAGTGAACCGCCACTTTCTCCTCGGTGAACTCTGGGCGACGAGTGTTCGAGATGGCACCCGGATGGCTGGGAGAGACCCGACGCACCCGCATAACCTTGAAGCATGGACGTGAACGCGGCAGTCGCCGCAGCTGCCGCGATAGCCGGGTTGTGCACCGGTGTCATCGCGATGCTTGCGTTCCGCTGGAGCGAACGCGAGCAGAGACAGCCCACGCGTACGTCCCTGCGGCCCGACAGCAACGCCGCGCTGCCCCCCGGGGTGGACACGGTCCTCTCCGTGCTCAGCTCCTCGGCCGTCGTGCTCGACGAGAGCGACAGCGTCGTCAAGGCCAGCTCCGCCGCGTATGCGCTGGGCCTGGTCAGGGGCGGGCGCCTGTCGGTCGAGGCGATGCTCCACATGGCCAGGGACACCCGTCGCGACGGTGAGATACGACAGGTCGAACTGGACCTCCCACGGCGCGGCACGGGTCGGGGCGAGGCGCTCGCCGTGTCCGCCCGGGTCGCTCCGCTGGGTTCCCGGCTGGTGCTGCTGCTGGTCGAGGACCTCACCGAAGCCCGTCGCATAGAAGCAGTACGGCGCGACTTCGTCGCGAACGTCAGCCATGAGCTCAAGACCCCGGTCGGCGCGCTCTCGCTGCTCTCCGAGGCGGTCATGGACGCCTCCGACGACCCGGAGGCGGTGGAACGGTTCGCCGGACGTATGCAGATCGAGGCGACCCGGCTGACCAACCTCGTGCAGGAGCTCATCGACCTCTCGCGCGTCCAGAACGATGACCCGCTCGAGGATGCCGAACCCGTTCGGGTGGAAGAACTGGTCGCCGAAGCCATCGACCGGTGCCGCCAGCAGGCGGGCTCCAAACAGATCACCATGGCCTCGGGCGGTACGGCGGACCTCTTCGTCTGGGGAAACCGCGGACAGCTCGCTGCCGCGCTCGGCAATCTCGTGGAGAATGCCGTCAACTACAGCCCCGCCCGCACCCGCGTCGGCATCGCTGCCCGGCAGCTGGTCGCACCCGGCGGGGATCTGATCGAGATAGCCGTGACCGACCAGGGCATCGGCATCTCCGAGAAGGACCGCGAGCGGGTCTTCGAGCGGTTCTACCGCGTCGACCCCGCCCGGTCCCGGGCCACTGGTGGCACCGGTCTCGGCCTCGCCATCGTCAAGCATGTGGCCGCCTCGCACGGCGGGGAGGTCACCGTCTGGAGCTCTGAGGGCCAGGGCTCCACCTTCACCCTGCGACTGCCCGAATCGGGCGTCGTACGGGGGCGCACCACCGGCGGACCGCTCATCGTCAACGGTCGGTCCGTTGACGACGAGGGGCCGTACGAGACCGACACTTTTGAACCATTTCCTGCCCCGGAGGCTCTTCCGTGACCCGAGTGCTTGTCGTCGAGGATGAGGAATCCTTCAGCGACGCCCTGTCCTACATGCTTCGCAAGGAAGGCTTCGAGGTCGCCATCGCGGCCACCGGCCCCGACGGCCTCGACGAGTTCGAGCGCAACGGCGCCGACCTCGTCCTGCTGGACCTGATGCTGCCCGGGCTGCCCGGTACGGAGGTCTGCCGGCAGCTGCGGGTGAAGTCGAACGTCCCGGTGATCATGGTCACCGCCAAGGACAGCGAGATCGACAAGGTCGTGGGGCTGGAAATAGGAGCCGACGACTACGTGACCAAGCCCTTCTCCTCGCGGGAGCTGGTGGCCCGCATCCGCGCGGTCCTGCGCCGCCGTGGGGAGCCGGAGGAGGTCACACCGGCCGCCCTGGAGGCCGGTCCGGTGCGGATGGACGTGGACCGTCACGTCGTCACCGTCTCCGGCGGCAAGGTCGACCTCCCGCTGAAGGAGTTCGACCTCCTGGAGATGCTGCTGCGCAATGCCGGCCGCGTCCTGACGCGCATGCAGCTGATCGACCGGGTATGGGGTGCGGACTACGTGGGTGACACGAAGACCCTCGACGTCCACGTGAAGCGACTCCGCGCCAAGATCGAGCCTGACCCGGGGGCGCCGCGGTACCTGGTGACGGTGCGGGGGCTGGGCTATAAGTTCGAGCCGTAAACCGGTGACCGCGTCGGCGCCGCGTTGACGCGTTGACGCCGCGTCGAGGCCGGAAAGTCGAGGCCGGAAACGCGTCCGGCCGTGCGGGCAGCCGCGGCCGCAGCCGCAGTATCAGCCGTAAGAAACAGCCGCAGTGTCAGCCGTATGAAAAAGGGGGCGTCTCCCGGCCGGAGACGCCCCCTTTCACGCGTGGATCAGTGGTCGGCGGACGCCTCGTCCGCCGGCGTGCCGGAGCCGCTCTCCGGCTCCGAGGCCGAAGACTCCTCGGACGCGGAAGCGGACGGGGAGTCCGACACCTCGCCCGGCGTCTCGGAGGCGTCCTCCGAAGGCTTCGGGGTGGGCTTCGGCGACGGCACCGCGCTCGGGCCGAAGCCCTTGAAGAAGCCGGCTGCCGGGACGATCATGGCGCCGAGTCCGATGTCACCGGTCTTGCTGAACTGGAAGACGACCTGCTGTACGCCGCCGTCCCGCCCGGCCTGGGTGCCGTCCTCGACCACGGCGGAGGCGTTGCCCTTGCCGCCCAGGATGACCCGTCCGCCGGCCGGGATCACGACGGGACCCTTGCCCTTGGCGGGGCGCAGTTCCACGGTGGCGCTGGTGCCGGGCAGCGTGATGGCTTCCAGGACCTCGCTGCTGGTGCCGTTGTTGAACAGCGTGGCGGTGACGGCGGCGGGACCCTCCGTCTCGTGCCCGGGCTGGGTGATCACGTTCGCGTTCTGGATCTTGATGTGGTCGACAGCGGTGGCTGCGTTGTCCGGCCTGACCTTGAGCGTCTCCGCGTTGGTGCCCGCACTGCATGCGGACAACGAGGCGATCGAGAACACGAGGGCAGTGGCGGCGAGGGCGCCGTGTCGAAGGCTGCGGCTCACGGCGGCGGCAACTCCTTGAACGTTCGGACTGCGGACTTCGGACTCTGCGGACAGGAAGGCCGAGCGGTGTAAAGCCGCCCTAAGTGTGTGTCAGCGGGCTCAGGTTACCGAGCCACCGTCCCGGGCCCGCACCCGACCCGCCCCCTATGGCCGTACGGCGTGGGCGCGGCTCCCGATCGCGCAGCGATCACGCCGTTTCGCACGCCGTTCACAAAACCCGCGTGATCGCCGGGCGGGCGGCCGGTGATCAATTCTCCTGGTGACGGCGCATTCCCTGCGCATAATCCACCCGGCTGCCGGCCGTTGATCAATTTCATTGACCATCGACTCAAAGACTCGTACGGGTGATCGATGTCCGAACGGAGTACGGAAAGATCACCATCCAGAATCCGGCAAAACGGGACGTTCAGTCCCTTCCGGAGGGCTTCCGGTCCGTGTGACGCGCGCGTTTCGGCTCGCCCGCGCGCCCGCTCCGACCTGCGAATATCGCCTTCCGGAAGCCTTCCGCAGCACGTTCGTGTTGCTGTTGTCAAGCCCCGAGATATGCCCTGACCTGCGAAAACGCCATTCAGGAGAAGCGGTTCTCGTGTTACTCTGGATAGCCACGGAAGGGGTACCTGTCACATGACGTTCAAGGTTGGCGACACCGTGGTCTATCCCCATCACGGGGCCGCGCTGATCGAGGCTATCGAAACTCGCCAGATCAAAGGCGTGGACAAGACCTACTTGGTGCTCAAGGTCGCCCAGGGCGACTTGACTGTTCGTGTACCGGCGGACAATGCGGAGTTCGTCGGTGTGCGTGACGTAGTCGGGCAGGAAGGGCTGGACCGGGTCTTCGAGGTGCTGCGCGCGCCGTACGCCGAAGAGCCGACGAACTGGTCCCGACGCTACAAGGCAAATCTCGAGAAGCTCGCCTCCGGCGATGTCATCAAGGTCGCCGAAGTCGTTCGCGACCTGTGGCGTCGTGAGCGCGAGCGCGGACTCTCCGCAGGTGAGAAGCGCATGCTCGCCAAGGCCCGCCAGATTCTGGTGAGCGAGCTTGCTCTCGCGGAGAACACGAACGAGGACAAGGCCGAGGCTCTGCTCGACGAGGTCCTCGCGTCCTGAACCGGATCACACCGGTCGCAAGAATGTGCCGCGGTGCCCGCTGACGAACCGTCTTTGACGGTGAGTCGTCGGGCGCTGCGGCATGTTCGGATCCTGTCGGATCCGCTACTGGCGCCATCCCCCCTCCACCACGGACGAGCCCTCGCTGCGGCTTGCCCGACCAGGGGTCACGGAAGGGGTCCCGGTCGAGTCAAGGCGTCGCGCCCGGCTCTCCCCCAACCTACGGCTGGGGGTACCCCCAGGCCATACCCACGTCGGCCGCGGAAACAAACCTGCCGAAGCTTCGGAGTGCAACCGATGTCACCGATGTCACCGATGCCTGCTGAACCGCGCCCCGCCCGCACCGCAGCGGTGATTCCCGCAGCCGGCCGCGGCGTCCGGCTCGGGCCCGGAGCCCCCAAGGCGCTCCGCCGCCTCGGCGGGACACCCATGCTGATCCACGCCGTACGGGCCATGGCCGCGTCACGGGCGGTCACGCTCGTCGTCGTGGTCGCGCCGCCGGACGGCGCGCCCGACGTCAAGAACCTCATCGACGAGCACGCCCTGCCCGAGCGCACCGACTACCTGGTCGTCCCGGGCGGTGCGACACGCCAGGAGTCCGTGCAGATCGGACTCGACGCGCTCCCCGACGACATCTCCGTCGTGCTCGTCCACGACGCCGCCAGGCCCCTCGTGCCCGTCGACACCGTGGACGCGGTCATCGAAGCCGTACGGGAGGGGGCACCCGCCGTCGTACCGGCCCTGCCGCTCGCCGACACCGTCAAGGAAGTCGAACCCGGCACGCCGGGCGAGCCCGAGCCGGTTCTGTCGACCCCCGTACGCGCCAGGCTGCGTGCCGTCCAGACGCCCCAGGGCTTCGACCGGGACACGCTCGTGCGGGCCCACCGCACCGTGGCGGTCGACGGCGACGGCGCGACCGACGACGCGGGGATGGTGGAGCAGCTCGGCGCGCCCGTCGTCGTCGTACCCGGGCATGAAGAGGCGTTCAAGGTGACCAGGCCCCTGGACCTCGTCCTGGCCGAGGCCGTTCTCGCACGCCGGAGGGCGAACGATGGATTCTGAAACCGCGAAGCAGCCGGTGCCGCTGATCCCGCTCGTCGGCATCGGTACGGACATCCACGCGTTCGAGGAGGGCCGCGAGCTCTGGTGCGCGGGGCTTCTCTGGGAGGGCGAAGGGCCCGGCCTGGCCGGGCACTCCGACGCCGACGTCGTCGCGCACGCCGCGTGCAACGCCCTCTTCTCGGCGGCCGGGCTCGGCGATCTCGGACAGCACTTCGGCACCGGCCGCCCCGAGTGGTCGGGAGCCTCCGGAGTCACGCTCCTCACCGAGGCGGCGCGCATCGTGCGGTCCGAGGGCTTCGGAATCGGGAACGTCGCCGTGCAGGTCGTCGGCCTCCGCCCGAAGATCGGCAAGCGTCGCGACGAGGCGCAGAAGGTACTGTCCGACGCGGTCGGCGCGCCGGTATCGCTGTCCGCCGCGACCTCCGACGGTCTCGGATTCACCGGCCGCGGCGAGGGCATCGCGGGCATCGCGACGGCCCTCGTCTACCGCACCGGCTGACCCGGGGCCGCCAAGGCCTCTCGTGGACCGCCCCCTGTCCCGATGCCCCTGAGGTCTGTCGTGGGCCGGTCTCTTCCCCGGCGCCCCTGAAGCCCCTTTTGTGGGCCGGGTCCGCCCCGGTGCCTTATTGCACATCACTTGCACATACGCTGATGAGGCAGGTGATGTGCGTGGGGTGAGAGCGAGGCGAGGGTCAGTGGTGAGCGCGACCGCCGGAACGGCACGGGCGCGGGGTGCCCGGAGCGACGCGGACGGATACGTCCTGCGGACCGCGACCGCACGGGACCTCGGCGGCGCGCGGGCGGTCATGCTCGACACCGTCTACCGCGACCTGAGGTCCGGTTACGTACCGCGCTGGCACGCCGACATCATCGACCCCGAGGCCGCCTATCTGCGGCCCGAGCGCTGCACACTCCTCGTCGTCGAGCACGGCGGGGAGATCGTCGCGACCGGCGCGGTACGTGACCGCGGTCCCCAGGCGCCGCCCAATCCGCAGTGGGTCGCGGACCGCTTCCCGTCCGGCTCCACCGCCCAGCTGTGCCGGATCTACGTACGCCCCGAACACCGCCGGCACGGGCTGGCCCGCCGGCTGGTGCGGGAGCTGGGTGCGTTCGCCGCGCGGGCGGGGGGTTACACCTCGCTCTACCTGCACACCGATCCTGCCGTGCCGGGAGCCGAGCCGTTCTGGCGTGCGCTCGCCCACGAGGTCTGCGACGAGCGTGCGCTGCCGGGCGGCGGTCAGGGCATCGTCCACTTCGAGTTGCCCTTGCCGGGGCGGGCGGACGGATCCGGGGCGTGAGCACGACCCCTAAAAATAGATGATAATCGTTTTCATATAAGGTCGTCGTCATGCCTACGTTCCGAAGCCGCCGCTCCCCGCTGCCGGTGGCCCTCGCCGCCCTGCTCGTCCCTCTCGCCGCGTGCGCCTCGCCCGACGACTCCGGGGCGGCCGGCGGCGCGCAGCGACTCCGGGTCGTCATGGCCTTCCCGCCCGCCCAGGCCATGTCCCCCTACGGCGACGACGCGGTCACCCTCAGCCGGCTCGCCGTGATCGAGGGCCTCACCACCCTCGACAGGAACGGCGCCCCCCGGCCCGCGCTCGCCGCGTCCTGGAAGCGGGACAACGCCACCACCTGGACGTTCACGCTCCGCGACGCCGTCTTCCAGGACGGCACGGTCGTGGACGCCGACGCAGTGGTGCGCTCCCTCACCGCCGCCGGGAAGGCATCCCCGCTGCCCAGGGCCCTCTCCGACACAAGCCTGCGCGCGACGGCCACGGACGCGGACACCGTACGGATCGTCACCGAGAACGCCGACCCGCTGCTTCCGCAGCGGCTCGCCAACCCCTCCCTCACGATCCTGTCCGCCGACGCCTACCGGAGCGGCAAGGTGAACCCCGCCGGGCACGCCACCGGTCCCTTCACCCTGACCGACGTCAGGGGCGCGGTCGCCGCCACCCTTGAGCGCAACACCGCCTACTGGGGCGACAAGGCGAAGTCCCCGGGCGTCGACGTCACCTTCGTCGCCGACGGGACCGCCCGCGCCAACGCCCTGCGCACGGAGTCCGTGGACGTCGCCGAATACGTACCGATCTCACAGGCGTCGCTGCTCGGCGACGGGTTCGTCCACGAGTTCCCCTCGGCCCGGACAGGCGGACTCTCACTGAACACCGGGCGCGGTGTCTTCGCCGACCCGGCCATGCGCGCCGCCGCCCGCGAGGCGATCGACTCCAAGGCCCTCGCCGACGGCGTCTACGAAGGCCGGGCCGACACCGCTCAGGGCCTACTCGGCCCCGGAGTCCCCTGGGCGGCGAAGGAGCGCACCGCTCCCACGAACCGGGCCGAGGCAGCCGGACGGGGCGAGGTGGCGAAGACGAAGGAGATCGTGCTCGCCACGTACACCAACCGGCCCGAGCTCCCGGAGGTCGCCACGATCGTCCAGCAGCAGCTCCAGAAGCGCGGCTTCACCGTCAAGCAGGTCGTCCGCGACTACGCGCAGCTGGAGGCCGACGCCCTCGCCGGGAAGTACGACGCGTTCATCCAGGCCCGCAACACCCTCCTGGACACCGCCGACCCCGTCTCCTACCTCGCCTCCGACTTCACCTGCGACGGCAGTTTCAACATCTCCCAGCTCTGCGACCCGCGCGTCGACGCGGCCGTCGCCGAGGCCGCCTCCCTCGCCGGCACCGAAGAGCGCCACCGGGCCGGTATGACCGCCGAGGCCGCTGTGCTCGGCACCGACGCCCTCGTGCCGCTCGTCCATGAACGCTTCGTCCAGGGATACGACTCCGGCCGGGTCGATGGGGTCGCACTCGACCCGATGGAACGCACGCTCATCACCGCCGACACCCACATCGGGTGACCGGATGAGGTACCTGGCCGGGCGGCTCGGCACGCTCCTCGCCGCCGTCGCCGTCATCGGCCTGCTGCCCCGGCTGACCCGGACCGACCCCGCCCTGACGATCCTGCACGCCCGCTACGCGGACCGGCCGCCGACGCCCGCGGTACTCGACGCCATTCGCGCGGAGACCGGGCTCGACGGCGGCCCGCTGCACGTCCTCGGCGACTGGGCGGGCGGGCTTCTCCGCGGCGACCTGGGGGATTCCTGGGTCTCGGGGCAGCCCGTGGGCCCCGACGTGATGTCCGCGCTCGGAGTCTCGCTCACGCTGATGGGCGTCTCGCTCACCGTCGCCCTGGCCCTCGCCCTCGCCCTCGCCGCCCCGACACTCCGACGAGGCGCACGCCGCGCACTCGCCACCACCCGGGCCGGTGGCGGGGCCGCCGTCCTCGCCGCCCTGCCGGAATTCCTGCTGGCCGCCGTCCTGGCCACCGTCCTCGCCGTACAGCTGGGCTGGTTCCCAGCCCTCGGCTGGGGGCGCGCCGAGCAGCTCGTCCTGCCCGCCCTCGCCATGGCCATCCCGGCCGGCGCCCTGCTCGGACGGCTCCTGGACGACGCGCTGCCCGCCGCCTTCGCCGAACCCTGGGCCCGGGCCGCCACCGCCGGCGGCATACCACCGCGCCGCATCGCGGCCCACGCCCTGCACCGCACCCTGCCCGCCCTGCTGCCGCAGCTCGGGCTGATCGTCGTCGGCCTCACCGGCGGCGCCGTCGCCGTCGAGACGCTCTACGCCATACCCGGCCTCGGCGGCACCGCGCTCGCCGCAGCCCTCGCCCAGGACCTTCCCGTACTCCAGGCATGCGTCCTGCTGCTGCTCGTTCTGGGACTCGTGGCCGGACTCGCGGCCCGGCTCGGCTCCCGTGCTCTCCTCGGCCCCGCCCGGACCGCGCGGGCCCTGCCCGCGCTCACCGCCCCGCCCCTGCTCGTCCGCCGCCGCGTCACCGTCACCGCCGTCACGCTGGCCGCACTCCTGGCCGCGGTCACCGTCGCGGGCCTGTTGCGCGACCCGCTGTCCGTCGACGCCGCCGCCCGACTCGCCTCCCCCTCGGCCGCCCACCCGCTGGGCACCGACTCCCTGGGCCGCGACGTCCTCGCCCGGCTCGGCCACGGCACGGCCCGGACCGTGCTCACCGCCCTCGCGGTCGGCGCCGTCACCCTGCTGCTGGGACTTGTCGCCGGAGCCCTCCGCGCCGGAGCCCTGACCGAGACGGCCAACGCCCTGCCCGCAGTCCTGGCCGGTCTCGTCGCCGCCGGTATCGCAGGCCCCGGCCTTTGGGGCGCGGCCATCGCCGTCGCCGCCGTCGCGTGGGCGCCGCTCGCCGCCCACACCGCCGCGCTGTACGCACAGGAGAAGGCCGCACCGCACCTCGCCGCCTCCGTCGCCCTCGGCGCCGGACGCGGCCACCTGCTGCGCCGCCACCTCCTGCCGGGCGTCGTACCGCCCGTCGTCCGCCACGCCGTCCTGCGCGTCCCGGCCATCGCCCTGGCGCTCGCCTCCCTCGGCTTCGTCGGCCTCGGGACACAGGCCCCGGCGCCGGAGTGGGGCCGGATCCTCTCGGAGAACATGCCGTACGCCGAACGGGCCCCCTGGGCCGTCCTCGCCCCCGCCGCGGCCCTCGCCGTCCTCGGCGCGCTCGCGGTGCTCACCTCGGCAGCCGTACGCGGCAGCCGTCACCGGTGACCGTGCACCCGGAACGCGTCCGGACCCGCCCGGGCCACCCCGGCACCAAGCCCTACCTCCGGCTCCTCACCGCCACCCAGTTCGCTTTCAACATCGGCTTCTACGCCGTTCTCCCCTACCTCGCCACCCACCTCGGTGACGGACTCGGCATGGCGGGCTGGCTCATCGGGCTCGTCCTCGGGCTGCGTACGTTCAGCCAGCAGGGCCTTTTCGTCATCGGCGGCGCCCTCACCGACCGCTACGGCCCCCGCCCGGTCGTCCTCGCCGGCTGCGCCCTGCGCATCGCCGGACTCTGCTGGCTCGCCCTGGCCGGCTCCACCGCCACCGTCATCGCCGCCGTCGTCCTCATCGGCTTCGCCGCCGCGCTCTACTCGCCCGCCGTCGAGTCCGAGACCGCCCGCGCCGCCGTCGCACACGAGTCGGAAACCGGGACCCCGCGCGCCCAGGTCCTCGCCGTGTTCTCGGCCGCAGGCCAGGCCGGGGCCTTCCTCGGCCCCCTGCTCGGCACCCTGCCCCTGCTCCTGGGCGGCGGATTCCGGGCCGCCTGCCTCGCCGGAGCCCTCGTCTTCGGCTGCGTACTGGCCGGGCACGCCCGCCTCATGCCGCACCGGCCGCGCGCCGCCGCCGGGAGGCCCGGCCGCGGCGGCTTCCCGCGCACCCCCCGCGACGTCTTCGCCAACCGCCCCTTCCTCGTCCTGTGCCTCGCCCACAGCACCTACCTCGTCTCCTACAACCAGCTGTACCTCGCCCTGCCCGTCGAGGTGGAACACGCCACCGGGTCGCAGAGCGCGCTCGGCGGACTCTTCGCGCTCTCCTCCCTCCTCGTCGTCGGCGTCCAGCTGCCCCTCACCCGCTGGTCCGCCCACCGCATCGCACCCCGCACCGCACTCGTCGCCGGTCTCGCGGTCGTGGCCGCCGGGTTCGCCGCAGTACCCCTCGCGCCCGGCGGGCCCGCCGGACTGCTCCCCGGAGCGACGCTCGTGGTCCTGCTCACGCTCGGCCAGATGCTGCTGGTCCCGGCCGCCCGGGGCCTCGTACCGGACCTGGTCGACGACCACCGGCTCGGCCTCGCCACCGGGGCCCTGTCCTCGGTCTCCGGCCTCGCCGTCCTCGTGGGCAGCGCAGCCACCGGCATGCTCCTCGGTACCCCGGGGCCCGTCCTGTGGACCGCGCTCGCCGCCGTGCCCCTCGCGGGTGCCGCACTCGCTCTGACACTGCCCCGGGGCGGGCGTACGCCGGTGCCTCCGGACACCGTCGCGGATTAGTTGGGACACGTTTTCCACAGGGGGCGCTGGGCACTGGTGCGGGCCCACTACCCTTGAGAGGTGACTATTCGCCTGCATGACACCAACGCCCGGCAGATCCGTGACTTCGTCCCGCTCACAGCGGGCTGTGTCTCGATCTACCTCTGTGGCGCGACTGTCCAGGCCGCCCCGCACATCGGGCACATCAGGTCCGGTCTGAACTTCGACATCATGCGCCGCTGGTTCGAATACCGCGGCTACGACGTGACGTTCATCCGGAATGTCACCGACATCGACGACAAGATCATCAAGAAGTCGGCCGAGCAGGGCCGCCCCTGGTGGTCCATCGGCTACGAGAACGAGCGCGCGTTCAACGACGGCTACGACGCCCTGGGCTGCCTCCCGCCCACGTACGAACCGCGCGCCACCGGCCACATCACCGAGATGGTCGAGATGATGCGCGGCCTCATCGAGCGCGGCCACGCCTACGAGGCCGACGGCAACGTCTACTTCGACGTGCGCTCGTACGAGGGATATCTCGAGCTCTCCAACCAGGACCTGGACGACCTGCGCCAGCCCTCGGGCGACAACGAGACCGGCAAGCGGGACAAGCGCGACTTCGCCATGTGGAAGTCGGCCAAGCCCGGCGAGCCCAGCTGGGAGACCCCCTGGGGCCGCGGCCGCCCCGGGTGGCACCTGGAGTGCTCCGCGATGGCGCACAAGTACCTCGGCAGCGCCTTCGACATCCACGGCGGCGGCATCGACCTGATCTTCCCGCACCACGAGAACGAGATCGCCCAGGCCAAGGCATTCGGCGACGACTTCGCGAAGTACTGGGTGCACAACGGCTGGGTCACCCTCGCCGGCGAGAAGATGTCGAAGTCCCTCGGCAACTCCGTGCTGGTCAGCGAGATGGTCAAGCAGTGGCGCCCCATCGTCCTGCGCTACTACCTCGGCACCCCGCACTACCGCTCCATGATCGAGTACAGCGAGGAAGCACTGCGCGAGGCGGAGTCCGCGTTCGCGCGGATCGAGGGCTTCGTACAGCGTGTCGTCGAGAAGGCCGGCGGCGAGGTCGCCCCGGCCGCCGAGGTGCCGCCCGCGTTCGCCGAGGCGATGGACGACGATCTGGGCGTCCCGCAGGCACTCGCGATCGTCCACACCACCGTCCGCCAGGGCAACTCCGCCCTCGCCGCCGACGACAAGGAAGCAGCGGTCGCCCGCCTCGCCGAGGTGCGCGCCATGCTCGGAGTCCTCGGCCTGGACCCCCTCGACCCGCACTGGGCGGGCGAGAGCGACCACGGCGAGGACCTCCACGGAGTCGTCGACACCCTCGTCCGCCTCGTCCTGGACCAGCGCCAGTCGGCACGCGAGCGCAAGGACTGGCCCGCCGCCGACGCCATCCGCGATCAGCTCAACCAGTCCGGCCTCGTCATCGAGGACAGCCCGAGCGGCCCCAGGTGGACCCTCGGCCCGCGCTGAGCGGCACCCTTCGCACCATGCGTGAGCAGCGCAAATGTGCCGCCCGGCCATCCGGGCGGCACACTTTCACTTGAGACACGTTTTTCTGAAGCAACGAAACAGGTAGGTCATGGCCGGGAACAGCCAGCGCAGGAACCGCCGCACGTCCAACAAGAAGGGCATGCAGGTCGGCAGCGGCGGTAACCGACGCCGCGGTCTCGAAGGCAAGGGACCCACGCCGCCTGCCGCCGACCGCAAGGGGCACAAGAAGAACCGGGTGGCGAACGCCCAGGCCAAGCAGGCCGCGTCCCGCCGCCCCGCGCCGCGCCGCGGTGGCGTCAAGGGCACGTCGGAGATGGTCGTCGGCCGCAACCCGGTCTTCGAGGCCCTGCGCGACGGCGTCCCCGCGACCACCCTCTACGTCCAGCAGTACATCGACAACGACGAGCGGGTCCGCGAGGCCATCCAGCTCGCCGGTGAGCGCGGCGGCATCCACCTCATGGAGGCCCCGCGCCCCGAGCTCGACCGGATGACGAACGGCCTGAACCACCAGGGCCTCGTCCTCCAGGTCCCGCCGTACGAGTACGCGCACCCCGAGGACCTCACCGCCGCCGCGTACGACAACAACGAGGAGCCGCTGATCGTCGCCCTCGACGGCGTCACCGACCCGCGCAACCTCGGCGCGATCATCCGCTCGGTCAACGCGTTCGGTGGCCACGGCGTCGTCGTCCCCGAGCGCCGCGCGGCCGGTATGACCGCCGGTGCCTGGAAGTCCTCCGCGGGCACGGCCGCCCGTACCCCGGTCTCCCGGGTCACCAACCTGACCCGTGCCCTCGAGGGCTACCAGAAGGCCGGCATCACCGTCGTCGGCCTCGCCGCGGACGGCGAGCACACGGTCGAGGACCTCGAGGCCCTCGCCGGCCCCGTCGTCGTCGTCATCGGCAGCGAGGGCAAGGGCCTCGGCCGTCTCGTCGGCGAGACCTGCGACTACCGGGTCCGGATCTCGATGCCGGGCGGCGCCGAGTCCCTGAACGCCGGAGTCGCCGCAGGCATCGTCCTGTACGAGGTCGCACGCCGCCGCGCGTGACCCGGGCGGGCCAGGGGTCTGACGGCTCTCACGCCGTCAGGCCCGCCAGCCGCGCCCTCATCAGCACCGCGATCGTGAAGGCGTCCGTGATCCGCCCGTCGGCCACCATGGCCTCCGCCTCGGCGAAGGGCACCGTGACGGAGCTGCGGATCCCCTCGGCCGTCTCCAGCGGCCCCAGCGCCTCGATCCGTGCCGCGAAGAGCGACACCCGGTCGGCCGTCACCCCCGTGTCCGGGTGAAGTTCACCCAGAGGGACGATCTCCTGGGCCACTGCGCCGATCTCCTCCCGCAGTTCCTTCGCCGCGTTCGCCCCCGGTCCCAGGCCCACCGTGCCGAAACCGCGCGGCACCTCCCACTGCCAGGAACGCGTCGCGTGCCGGAAGTGCTCGACCAGGACCACCTGGCCGTCGAGCAGCGGAAGCACCACACACCCCTGCTCCGGTGTGGGGCTGATCGAGCGGATGTACGTACCCGTGGAGCCGTCGGGGAAGCGCACCGGATCGCGCAGCAGCACCACGTACCGGTCCTCGTACAGCACCCCGCCCGCGGCCGAGACCGCGTCCGGCTCAGTGAGGATCTCGATTCCACCGGGCTGGTTCGCGAACAGCTCCGGACGCTCCGCACGCAGCCGTTCGTACTGCTCGACACCCATCTGCCGTGCTCCCTCCGAGCCCGTTACGCCTCACACGTGCGGTGACTGCTGATCCGCCTGGCCGCTCCGGGGCGCCGACCCGGTCTCCACGACCCGGCCCCCGTACGACTTGAGGATCTTCTCCCAGTCCCTTCTGACATTGCCCAGCTGAAGCGACGGCAATGTCAGCGAATGCCCGAGGCCCTTGCGCGCGCCCCGGCCTCCCTGGTCGAAGAACTCCAGCCGGACACTCAGTGCGCCCGCGACGGCCGTCGCCATCTGGAGGGAACCCGCGAGCAGCGACACCTCCTCGCCGGACGTCACCTGCAGGGCGATGCCGGCGGACTCGAGGACCAGGGCCACCTTCATCTCGCGCTGGAAACCCTGACGGGTACCGCTCACCTTGCGCGCGGTCCGCAGCATCCCGCGGTGCAGCTTGGCGACATCACCCGTACCGGCACGGAACTCCTCGGGGCTGGGTACCCGTCCGTCCTTGAAGCTGCCCAGGACGAACGAGTCCAGGGCGTTCACATAGCCGTTCCACTCCTCCGTGGTACGCAGCCGCGTGATGTCGGACAGCGACAGCGAACCGTAGGAGTTGGGGCCGTCCACGGCCCGGTGCAGGGCGTCGGCGAACAGATCGCGCAGCAGGAGACCGATCTGCTCCGGGTCGTCGTGCCGGCTGCGGACGTCGTCACGCAGCTCCTGCAGCGCCGAACGCGGCGGCGAACCCGGAGGCGTGAGGGCGGTGATCCTGCTCGCCTTCGGAACCCCCAGTGTGTACAGGAGGTCGATCAGCTGCTTGGCGGGAACGATGTGGTCGCCCTCCCGCAGCAGACCCTCGTGCACCTGTGTGCCCGGCCGGGTCAGGAACTCCCGGTACACGGCCTCACGCGTGATCGTCGAGTAGAGGTCCTGCCGCGCGGCCCAGAGGAGGATGTCGGTGAGGATGCCCTCCTTCATGGCCCGCGCCTGGGCGAGGGAGATGCCCAGGTTCTTCCTCAGCGGCTCCTCGCGGAGCCGCTGGAGCGTCAGCAGTTGGCTGGAGAAGAAGTGGTTGACCTTGTCCGTCGCCTCCCGGTTCGCCGCATCGTCCCAGTCGAAGCGGACCAGGTCCGGCTCCGCCTCGTCGGCGAGCAGCCGCCCCCAGGACCGGTGCACCTGCGGATCGTGCGTCCAGGCGAACTCGGCAGCGGGGTCGCGTTCGGAGTACAGGAAGGGCACGAGCGCCCTCCCGTTCAGCAGGCGGACGAAAGCCTGCCGTTCGGCCGGATCGGCATCCGGTGCGAAATTGGCCGAGACCGCCTCGTTGTTGATGAAGTACGCCCGATTGACCACCAGGGTGCCGCTGTTCACCAACGCGCGTCGCAACTCGGCGGCGGAGGCCTCCACATCGTCCGGGGAGCGGCCGGGCGCGGCGTTCGCCCGCTGCCTCGCCGCCGCCAGATCGCCGGGCAGCCACTGGTTGTCCAGGGCCTGGGCCATCACCGGATACCGCGTCAGGTCTTTGAAAGTAAGCTGCTGCCCGCCCATGACTCCCCAGTTCACTACGGATAACGCACATGATGGCCGGGCTGGTTGACGTACGGAAGGTGAACAAAAGTTCCTGGGTGGCAAGGAATGGCTGGATCTTGACGGGTCTCGGACACTTCGGCCACGTCAAGGCAGTGTCCTAATCACACATCACTCGGTTAGATGAGTGTGGACACCAGAACGCCGCGGTTCGACGAACAGCCCGCCGCCCTGAGCATGACCAAGGTGGACAGCGACCCCGCGCAGGTCATCGTCAACCACGCCAGCTTCCGGGTGCAGCTCGCCCCGGGCCAGCGCACGCGCCTGCGCCCCTTGGCCACCGCACAGCCCCGGATCCCCGCCATGAGCGGCGCGGGCGGGCGCAGGCGGGCCCCCGTCGTCTGGAGCGGCAGGTCGGAACCGGGCGATCCAGGAGCGACCGGACTCCTGCAGGCCGTACGGAACTCCACCGCGGGCCACCTCGACACCAGGCCCGGCGGCGGCACCGGAACCGGTGGGGACGCGGGCTTTGGCACCCAGGTCATCCCGCGCCTCGACGAGACCCAGCCCAACCCCGTACTCATCGCGCCCCAGCCCGGACCGGGCCGCACCGGACCGCTGCTGCCCCCCATGCGGCAGGCCGTCGGCGCCTACGACCCGGTCGAAACCGGCCCCCCCGACCACCGCGACCCCTTCGACGACGAACCCGACGACTCCGCCCAGGAACGGCGTCACGCCGCCGACAACGTCCGGCACGCGTACTACCCCGGCCGCCGCATGAACCTCGGCGTCGTCCTGCTCCCCCTGCGCGTCTTCCTCGGCTTCATCTCGATCTACGCCGGCATGGGCAAGCTCTGCGACCCCGTCTACTTCGAGGGCGGCGACCGGGGCTCCATGGTCAAGTGGCTGACCTCGCTGCAGCCCTGGGCCCTTGCCGAGCCGCTGCGCGATTTCGCGCTCTCCCACCCCGTCGGCGCCGGACTCTCCGTCGCCTTCCTCCAGGTCGTCGTCGGCGTCCTCACCGTCCTCGGCCTCTGGCAGCGCGTCGCCGCCGCCTTCGGAGCCCTGCTCTCCGCAGCCCTCCTCGTGACGGTCAGCTGGCGCAGCGTCGCCGCCTACGACGCGCCCGACATCATCTTCCTGGCGGCCTGGAGCCCCCTTGTCATCGCCGGCGCCCCCGTCTACTCCCTCGACGGACGCCTCGCCGGTGAAGCCTGGCGCAAGCTCGGCCCCCGCTCCGACCTCTGGGACCTCCGCCGCCGTGTCCTGCGCCGCGGCACCGTCGTCGCCACCGTCGTGGTCGGTATGACACTGCTCGTCGGCTCCATGCTCGGCGGAGCGGTCCGCTCCTCCGAGGTCGTCACCGTTCCGGGTCCCGGCAACCCGTACAACCAGCTCCCCGGATCCCCGCTCCCCGAGGAGTCCACGGGCAAGCGCAAGCCCTCCAGCACCCCTGAGGGGCGTCGCCCCGAACCCTCCCCGACCAGCGGGTCAAGCAGCCCGACGGCCGAGGAGTCCACCCCGGGAGCGGACTCCGTCCGTGAGTCCGGCCAGGCCACCGGAGCGAACACCGGACAGCCCAGCCAGACCCAGGGCACCGGTCAGGAGCCGCCCCGGGAGACGACCCCGGAGCAGCCCCCGGCGAGCAGCGCCGGTCCCACCTCCTCCGGCGGCTCCGGCTCCGGCGGCTCCACGGGCGGCGGCGGCTCCGGCGGCGGTTCGGACGGCGGCGGTTCCACCGGAGGCGGAGGCGCCGGCCAGAACCCCATCGGCGGCCTGCTCGGCTGACACCCCACCGCACACCGCGAGGGCGGCCACCGGAAACCCGGTGGCCGCCCTCGCGCACGTCCGCGGTAACGGAGCACCACTCCTAGCCGCCCGTGTGGGCGCCCAGCTCCTTCGCCGCCTCCGTCAGATCCTTCGCGGTGTCGATGGCCCGCCAGTACGCCCCGTGCGGCAGCGGGAAGCCGGCCAGCAGCCGTTCACGGGCCAGCCGCGGGAACGTCGTCCGCTCGTGATCGCCCCGGTCCGGCAGCAGCGACGTGAACGAGGGCGCGAACACGTACACGCCCGCATTGATCAGGTACGGCGACGGCGGCGACTCGATGAAGTCCGTGATGTGCCCGAACGCGTCCGTCTCCACCGCACCCCACGGAATCCGCGGACGGGCCAGCGCGAGTGTGGCGGTGGCATCCCGTTCGGCGTGGAACGCCGCCATCTCCCGCAACGAGAAACGCGTCCAGATGTCGCCGTTCGTCGCGTACCACGGCTCCGAGGGGTCGGGCAGCCGTGTCGCGGCATGCTTGAGACCGCCGCCCCGGCCCAGAGGCTCGGTCTCGACGACGGTCGTGACACGCAACGGAAGATCGGCCGAGTCCAGCCACTCCTGCAGCACATCGGCAAGATGGCCGCACGAGATCACGGCGTCGGTGACACCCTCGGCGGCCAGCCAGGAAAGCTGATGGCCGATGATCGGGGTCCCGGTCCCCGGGATCTCGACCATCGGCTTGGGACGGTCATCGGTGTACGGGCGCAGCCGCGAGCCCTGGCCACCCGCCAGGATCACGGCCTGCGTCGGAAACGTTTGCATGCCAGGCACGATATGCCGTGCCCGCGCACACCCGGCTCAGCTGAACTGCGCGACGCCCGAAGCGAACGACGTGTCGCAGACCGGACGGGAGAAGCGGTGCGCACGCGTCGGGCCGTACTGGTCGACGGCAGCCCTGCCCAGCGCCTTCGCGATCGACATGCAGTGCTTGGCCAGCGACGGCCGCGCCTCGACCGTGCGCTGGAGCTCGGTCAGCGCGACGCCCGGGTCCTTCTCCCGCAGTTCCAGGAGCAGCTTGTCCTGCAGGACATCCTGCGGCTCACGCGCCTTGGCGCGCTTGGACACGGTCTCGGAGGCGGCCGTCAGCAGCTGCGACTCGGTGTTGTGCGCCGACCACTGCACGCGGGTGACCGCGAGGGTCCCGGAGAGGACCATGACGACGGGCAGTACGAGAGCGAGGGTTCGGCCGATTCGGCGCGCGGTGTGGGTCACGCAGGCGAGCGTAGCGGTCAGTGATGACTTGGCGACATTTCGTCACCCCTGCGGGGGATGGTTCGAGGTGGCCTTTCGAATCGCAGGTTGACGAACCGGGGTGAAATGACCGTCGTGCCAGGATATTTGGGACTGCCCACGCCCGAAACCCGCAGGCGCGCAACGCCACGCAGACGGCCCCGCGACCCCCGAGCCGGAACTCGGGAATGCGGGGCCGTCGTACAGCGTGGAGACGTCAGTCGGTGAGGCGCTCACCGGTCGAGGTCGCGAAGACGTGCAGCTCGTCCGGGCGCGGCACGACGTGCAGCTCCGTGCCCTTCTCCGGAACGGCACGGCCGCCGACACGGACGACCAGGTCCTTGTGCTGGCCACCGACCTGCGCGGCACCGTAGACGAAGCCGTCGGCGCCGAGCTCCTCGACCACGTTGACCGACACGGCCAGACCGGCCGGCGCGTCGCCCGAAGCCTTGGTGAGGGTCTGCGCGGCGGCGCCGCCGTGCTCGAGGATGTCGAAGTGCTCGGGGCGGATGCCGACCGTGACGGTCGTGTCACCGCGGTCCGCGGCGGCGGAGAGCGCCGCACGGGAGACCGGGACGACGCTGTTGCCGAACTTGACGCCGCCGTCCGTGATCGGGACCTCGACGAGGTTCATCGCCGGGGAGCCGATGAAGCCGGCCACGAAGAGGTTCGCCGGGCGGTCGTACATGTTGCGCGGCGAGTCGACCTGCTGGAGCAGACCGTCCTTGAGGACCGCGACGCGGTCGCCCATGGTGAGGGCCTCGACCTGGTCGTGGGTCACGTACACCGTGGTGATGCCGAGGCGGCGCTGCAGCGAGGCGATCTGCGTACGGGTCGACACGCGGAGCTTGGCGTCGAGGTTCGACAGCGGCTCGTCCATGAGGAAGACCTGCGGCTCACGCACGATCGCGCGGCCCATGGCCACACGCTGACGCTGACCACCGGAGAGCGCCTTCGGCTTGCGGTCGAGGTACTCGGTGAGGTCCAGCATCTTGGCGGCCTCTTCGACCTTCGCCCGGATCTCCGTCTTGTTGATCCCGGCGATCTTCAGCGCGAAGCCCATGTTGTCCGCGACGGACATGTGCGGGTAGAGCGCGTAGTTCTGGAACACCATGGCGATGTCCCGGTCCTTCGGGGGCAGGTGCGTGACATCGCGGTCACCGATGCGGATCGCGCCGCCGTTGACGTCCTCGAGACCCGCGAGCATGCGCAGGGAGGTCGACTTGCCACAACCGGAAGGACCGACGAGGACGAGGAACTCACCGTCTTCGATGTCGATCTCGAGCTGGTCCACGGCCGGCTTCGTGGAGCCGGGGTAGACGCGGGACGCCTTGTCGAACGTGACACTGGCCATGCTGAATCTTCTCCTCCACCGGCAGGAACGTGCCGGACGATCCGAGTAAGGGAGTGGTCTGGTCCACTCGAGTGAACCTGGTGTGACGCTACCTGGCGTTCCCGGATCTGTCAGCAGTCCCAGGTCCCGAATATTGAGCTGGTTCCGGTCCCGGCGTTGGTTACACTGCTTCCGCTGCCTCCTTAGCTCAGTCCGGCCAGAGCAACGCACTTGTAATGCGTAGGTCATCGGTTCGAATCCGATAGGGGGCTCCAGGAAAAGCCCAGCTCAGATGCGCTCTGGGCTGGGCTCTCCCGCGTCGGCGGACAGTTCTGTCTCAGGTCAGTGCCGTCCCGAGATGCGGTCCGCCAGTTTGGCGATGCGGTCCGTGCCCGGGTGCGGGGACGTGGTTTCGCGGCGGTCGGCAGCGCGGTAGGCGGCGTACAGGGCGTGGACGCCGAGCCAGCGGAAGGGTTCGGGTTCCCAGCGGCGGACTTTGTGGTTGACCCAGGGGAGGGTCGTCAGGTCGGTGGGGCCCGCCTGGCCGGAGTCCTGCTGGATGAGGTCGCGCAGGGTGCGGGCGGCGAGGTTGGCGGTGGCGACGCCGGAGCCCACGTAGCCGCCGGCCCAGCCGAGGCCCGTGGAGCGGTCCAGGGTGACGGTGGCGCACCAGTCGCGGGGGACGCCGAGTACGCCGGACCAGGCGTGGTCGATGCGGGTGCCTGCCGTGGTGGGGAAGAAGCGGACGAGCAGGTCGCGCAGGGCGTCGATGGTGGCGGGCCGGGTGCGGCCGTCGTTGTCCGTGGCGGAGCCGTAGCGGTAGGGGACGCCCCGGCCGCCGAGCGCAATGCGGTCGTCCGCGGTGCGCTGGGCGTACATGTAGGCGTGGGCCGTGTCGCCGAGGTTCTCGCGGCCTTCCCAGCCGATGGTGTCCCAGACGGACTTGGAGAGGGGTTCGGTGACGATCATGGACGAGTTCATGGGGAGCCAGGTGCGCTTCTGGCCCTTGAGCGCCGAGGTGAAGCCCTCGGTGCAGCGCAGGATGTACGGGGCGCGGACCGTGCCGTAGGGGGTTACCGCGTGCTTGGGCCTGATCTCGGTGACGGGGGTGGATTCGTGGATCGTGACGCCGAGGGCTTCCACGGTGTCGGCGAGGCCCTTGACGAGTTTGGCGGGGTGCAGGCGTGCGCCGTGCGGGGTCCAGCTGGAGCCGACGGCTCCGGTGACACGGATGCGTTCGGCGGTCTCGCGGGCGCCGCGCAGGACGCGGTCGGTCTCGCCGAAGGCGATCTCGACGGAGTGGGAGTTCTTGAGGCGGGCGAGCTGGGCCGGGGTGTGGGCGATCTCGAGGACGCCGCCGTGGTGGATGTCGGCTTCGATGTTTTCGTCGGCGGCGGTGCGGATGACCTCGTCGACGGTCTCGTTCATGGCCTTCTGGAGGCGCACGGCGGCGTCGTGGCCGTGGAGCCGGGCGTAGCGGTCGCGGCCCGCGATGCCGTTGTAGAGCCAGCCGCCGTTCCGGCCGGAGGCGCCGTAGCCGCAGAACTTGGCTTCCAGCACGGTGATGTTGAGGAAGGGGACGGCCTTCTTGAGGTAGTAGGCCGTCCAGAGGCCGGTGTAGCCGCCGCCGACGATGCAGATGTCGGCGGTGGTGTCGCCGGGCAGGGGTTCGCGGGGGGCGGGGGTGCCCTCGTGCGCGTACCAGAATGAAATGCCGCCGTTGACGGTACTGACGGTGCTCATGATTCCCCTGCTTGTCCGTGTGCAGCCGAGTCGCTGAAGGGACGTTACTGCGCGGCCGGGGGTTTCGTCGTGCGGGGTCCTCGGGCCGGGGGAGCCCTCGGGGAGGCGGCCTGCGGGGCGGGCCGGGTGTGCGGGTCCTTAGGCTGCGTCCATGATTCGTATTGCTACCGCCGCCGACGTTCCTGTCATCCACGCGATGGTCCGTGAGCTCGCCGAGTACGAGAAGGCGCTGCACGAGGCGCAGGCCACCGAGGAGCAGCTGCGTGAGGCGCTGTTCGGGGAGCGGCCCGCCGCGTACGCGCACGTCGCGGTGTCGGACGAGGACGGTGAGGTCGTCGGGTTCGCGCTGTGGTTCCTCAACTTCTCGACGTGGCGGGGAGTTCATGGCGTGTACCTGGAGGACTTGTACGTGCGCCCGGAGCGGCGCGGGGGCGGCCACGGGAAGGCGCTGCTCACCCAGCTGGCGCGCATCTGCGTGGAGCGGGGCTACGGGCGCCTGGAGTGGTCGGTGCTGGACTGGAACGCCCCGTCCATCGCGTTCTACGAGTCGTTGGGTGCGCGTCCGCAGGACGAGTGGACGGTGTACCGGCTGACGGACGGGGCGCTGGCCGAACTGGGCGCGTCCTGAGCTGATCCGCGTACTGTCGGGCTCCGGTCAGGGGATGAGGACGACCTTGCCCATCGTGCCGCGGGTCTCGAGGGCGCGGTGGGCGGCGGCCGCTTCGGCGAGCGGGTAGCGCTGGACGGTGGGGCGGAGGCGGCCGGCCGCGGCTTCGGCGAGGGACAGGGACTCCAGGGCGCGCAGTCCCCCGGCCTTGCGGATCATTGCGGGGCCGAGCACGTTCTGGGACGTGATGCCGCGTGCGGCGAGGTCCTCGTCGGTGAAGGTGAGGGGCCGGCCGTCGTGGGGCCCCTCGCCGGACCAGCCGAAGACGATGTGCTGTCCGCCGCTGCCGAGCAGGTCGACGGCGGCGCGGGCGGTGACTCCGCCGACGGAGTCGTACACGACGGTGGCGCGGCGGCCCAGGGCGTCGAGGTGCGTGCGGACCTGGCGGGGCCAGTCGGGGAGGGTGTAGTCGACGGCGAGGTCCGCGCCGTTCTCCTTGACGCGGGCGACTTTGGCGGGTCCGCCGGCCAGGCCGATCACGGTGGCGCCGGCGTTCCTGGCGTGCTGGACGAGAAGGGTGCCGATGCCGCCGGCCGCAGCGGTGACGACGGCGACGGAGCCGGGGCCGAGTTCGGTGAACTGCACGATGCCCAGGGTGGTGCGGCCGGTGCCGATCATGGCGACGGCTTCGGCCGCGCCGAGTCCTTCGGGGATCGGGTGGAGCTTGTCGGCGTCCACGACGGTGAGTTCGGCGTAGCCCCCGGGGGCCATGCCGATGTGGGCGACGACGTGGCGGCCGAGCCAGGCGGGGTCGGTGCCCTCGCCGAGTGACTCGACGGTGCCCGCGACTTCGCGGCCGGGGATCGTGGGCAGTTCGGCGGGGGCCGGGTAGGGGCCGGTCATGCCTTCGCGCAGGGCGGTGTCGATGAGGTGCACGCCGGCTGCGGCGACGGCGATCCGGACCTGGCCGGGGGCGGGTATGGGGTCGTCGGTCAGTTCGTGGCGGAGGTTCTCGGCGGGGCCGAAGGCGTGGAGGCGGATGGCGTACATGTGGGTTCTCCGGGGTGGTGGACGGCGGCTGACCGGTCCACCTTCCGACCTCAAGCGTCCTTGAGGTCAAGTGCTGCCGGGGTTTCCTGTGCCGGCTTTCCGAGGAGTTCCAGGGCCCGTACCGCCGCTGCGATGCCGCTGTTGAACGCGACTTCGCTGAGGAGTCCGGGGGCCGCGACCTGGTCGCCCGCGAGGAGGATCCCGTTGCCGCGGTCGACGGCGGGGCGGTCGCGCCAGGTGGTGCCGGGTCGGTCGACGGCGCCGGTCCGGCCGGCCGCGAGGGCCTCGCGCCGCCAGGTGGTGCGGTCGCGCCAGCCGGGGAAGCCGAGGTCGAGGAGTTCTTCGGCGCGGTCGACGGCGTCGGCGCGCGGGGCGCCGGGGGCGAGGGGGATCTGGCTCTGGATGAGCTGTTCGCCGGCGGGGGCGAGCGTGGGGTCCTGGGCGGTGAACCGTTCGATCCAGCCGGGGGCGTCGAGGTCGGAGATGATGAACGGGTCGCCGCGCCGGGTTCGCAGGGCCAGGTCGATCAGGGCGGTCCTGCCGCTGTCCCAGGCAAGGGTGGGGTCGTCGAGCAGGGTGCGGGCGGCGTCCAAATGGGTGGCGACGATCACCGGACCGCTGCGTGCGAGGCCGGCGAGGGCGCCGGAGTCGATGCGCTGGGCTGTTTCGATCCGTACGCCGAGGTCCCAGGCGCGTGAGGCCATCCGCTCGACGAGCTGCGCCCAGCCGCCGATGGGGTAGTGGGCCTCGGGCGGCAGGGCGGTGGCGCGCTTGAGCCGCTCCTGCACGAAGGCGGCCGAGAGCGATCCGGGGTCGTGGTGGAAGAGCGCCACGCCCATGTAGTGCGCGGCTGCGCGGGCGCCCTCCTCGCCTGCCTGCCGGGTGGCCCAGGTGAGGAAGTCGGCGTCGACGGGGGCGCTGCGGCGGGCGAGGCGGAGCAGGGCGAGGGGCGGGGTCCTGCGCAGGGCGCCGTTGCGGCGGAAGAGGAAGCGGGTGCCTTCGAGGGGCGGTACGGAGGCGAGCGGGCCGAGGAGCTTTCGCTCCTTGAGCCAGGTCCGGTGCGGTCCGCGGCGGTAGAGGGCGTGGGGGCCCTCGTTGGTGAGGTAGGGGCCTTCGGCGGTCCTGGCCCGTCCGCCGAGGGTGCGGTGGGCCTCGTGGAGGGTGACCGGGACGCGCGATTCGGCGGCGGTGATGGCCGCGGTGAGTCCTGCGAGGCCGCCGCCGACGATGTGGATGCGCTGCATGCTGGGTCTCCTTGCGGTGGGCGCTGCTGTGCAGGGGACGGTTCGGCGGGGTGGGTCTGTGACATCGGTCCGGGGCGATGTCAGTGGTGTGCGTCACGATGGGGTGCATGGCAGGCAGAGGCAACAGGAGCGGCAGGGGTGCGGGCGCGAAGGACACCGTGGTGGCAGCGCGGCGGCCGGAGGTCAGGCTGCCGCCGCTCGTGGCGTACGAGGGGGAGGGGCTGGAGCCGGACGGGGACTACGACGGCGTGCGGTTCGAGCGGTTGGACCTGACGGACGCCTCGGGTCCCGGTGCGCGCTTCATGGACTGTGAGCTGCAGGAATGCGCCCTGGACCGTACGGAGCTGGTCCGAGCCAGGTTCATCGACTCGGTGCTCACGGGCGTACGGGGTGTGGGCACCGATCTTGCGGGGGCGTCGCTGCGGGACGTCGAGATCGTGGACGCGCGGCTGGGTGGGGTGCAGCTGCACGGCGCGGTGCTGGAGCGGGTGCTGGTGCGCGGCGGGAAGATCGACTACCTGAATCTGCGCACGGCACGGCTGAAGGACGTGGTGTTCGAGGGCTGCGTGCTGTCGGAGCCGGACTTCGGGGAGGCACAGCTGGTGCGGGTGGAGTTCCGGGACTGCGTGCTGAAGCGGGCCGACTTCAGCGCCGTGCGGATGGACTCGGTGGACCTGCGGACGGTTGCCGAGCTCGACATCGCACGGGGGGTGGAGCGGCTGGCGGGGGCGGTGATCAGCCCGTCCCAGCTGATGGAGCTCGCTCCGGCGTTCGCGGCGCAGATCGGGGTGCGGGTGGAGGCGTAGGGCCTCAGAGGCGGGGGAAGCGGGCCTGCAGGTCCCAGACGACGGGGTTGTCGGCGAGTCCTTCGTGCATGTCGGCCAGGTCGGCGATCAGGTCGTGCAGGAAGTCGCGGGCCTCGCGGCGCAGGAGGGAGTGGCTGAAGGTGAGCGGGGGCTCGTCTCCGGGCATCCAGTCGGCTTCGACGTCGACCCAGCCGAAGCGGCGCTCGAAGAGCATGCGGTCGGACGACTCGGTGAAGTCGAGCTCGGCGTACTGCTGGCGGTGGGAGCGGTTGCCGCGGGGGTCCCGGTCGATCTGTTCGACGATGTCGCAGAGGGCCCAGGCGAAGTCGAGTACGGGCACCCATCCCCAGGCTGTGGATACTTCGCGGTCCGCCTTGGTGTCCGCGAGGTAGACGTCGCCGGAGAAGAGGTCGTGCCGCAGGGCGCGGACGTCCGCACGCCGGTAGTCGGTCTGCGGGGGGTCCGGGAAGCGCCGGGAGAGGGAGTAGCCGATGTCGAGCACGGTTCGATGGTGTCATGCCCGGTGACGTGTCCGTTCCGGCCCGTCCGCGGGCTTGCGGGGGCCCTCGGGCGCGGCAGGATCCGGACGAAGGGCCCTACGGCAGGAGCCGCTGCTCCTTGGCGACGGAGACCGCGCCCGCCCGGGTGTCGACGCCGAGCTTGTCGTAGATCCGGCCCAGGTGGGTCTTGACGGTGGCCTCGCTGATGAACAGGGCACGTGCGATGTCCCGGTTGCCGAGGCCCTGGGAGAGCTGGCCCAGGATGTCGAGTTCGCGTTCGGTCAGGGTGGGGCGGGGTTTGCGCATGTGGGCCATCACACGGCTGGCGACGGGCGGGGACAGGGTGGTGCGGCCCTGTGCCGCGGAGCGGATCGCGGCGAACAGTTCCTCCGGGCGTTCGGCCTTGAGCAGATAGCCGGTGGCGCCCGCCTCGATGGCGCGGGTGATGTCGGCGTCCGTGTCGTACGTGGTGAGGACGAGGACGTGGGTGTCTGCCGTGCCGGCGATCCGGCGGGTGGCTTCGACGCCGTCGATGCCCGGGCCGAGCTGGAGGTCCATCAGGACGACGTCCGGGGTGAGCCGGGCTGCCAGGGCGACGGCTTCCTCGCCGCTGCCCGCCTCGCCGACGACCTCGATGTCCGGTTCGCTGCCGAGGAGGGCGAGCAGCCCGGCGCGTACGACGGCGTGGTCGTCGCAGAGGAGGATCCGTACGGCTCGGGTGTCGGGCGGCGTCATCGGGGGGCCTCCGGTGGGGGTGCGGTCGCGGTGGGCAGGGGGACGACGGCGGACAGGACCGTTCCCTCGCCCGGCGCCGATTCGATCGTGAGTGTGCCGCCGAGCTGCTGGACCCGGGCGCGCATGGCCGGCAGCCCATGGCCGCGGACGCCACCCGGTGGGCGGGGAGCCGGTTCGGCCGGGCCGAAGCCGCGGCCGTTGTCGGCGATGTCGAGGACGACACGGTCGTCCAGGTGGGTCAGGGTCAGCCCCGCGGCGGTCGCGCCGGCGTGTTCGGTCACGTTGGCCAGTGCCCCCTGTGCGATCCGCAGCAGCGCCGACTGCACCCGGTCGGGCAGCGGGGCGAGCGGGGTGCCCTCCACATGGCAGCGGACGGCGATCCGGCCGTGCGACTGTGCCGTCTCGCGTGCGGCGAGGGCGTGCAGTGCCGCTTCGAGGCCGCCGCCCTCCGCGAGATCGGCGGGGGCCAGGTCGTGCACGAAGCGGCGGGCCTCGGCCAGGTTGCGTTCCGCGATGCCGGTCGCCGTCCGGACATGGCGGCGGGCGGCCGTCGGATCGGTGTCCCAGGAGCGGTCCGCCGCCTGGAGCAGCATCTGCTGGCTCGACAGTCCCTGGGCGAGGGTGTCGTGGATCTCCATGGAGAGCCGCTGGCGTTCGGCGAGGGTTCCCTCGCGGCGCTCGGTGGCGGCCAGTTCGCGCCGTGTTCGCAGCAGGTCGTCGATCAGCTCGCGCTGGCGGGAGGCCAGTTCCTGCTGGAGTACGGTCTGGCGCTGCATATGGACGAAGACGGCGGTGGCGACGGCCGCGACGGCGGGCGGGGCCAGCACCAGATTCGGGTCGAAGCCGTCCGCCAGCCGCAGTTGGGCGCCGACGACGAACACGGTGAGCAGGGCGACCAGGGCCAGTGCGGCGCGGGGCGGCAGGATCCGCAGCCCGGTGTAGAAGAGCGGTACCGCGCACCACGCGAAGCTCGGCGCGAGAAGGACCAGCACCATCCAGACGACGACGAGGACGCCGAGCCGGATCCGGCTTCGGGACGTGGGCCGGGAGCCGAGCACCGGGCCCAGGAGGTAGAGCACGGCGAGGGTCACCGACAGCGCGATGATCCACGGGGTGCGGGTCTCGCCGGGGTGGCGCATCAGGAAGCGGGCGAGCGAGGCGCCGAGCAGCAGGAAGAAGGCGGCGTGCGTGAGGAGGGCCAACCATCGGGCATCGGGGTCGGCGGCCCGTTCGGCGGACCGTTCGGCGGCCCGGTCCGCGGCCGGATTCGCAGCCGGGTCCGCAGCCGGGTGGGGGCCCGGGGCGGTGTCAGGGCCGGTGCCTCGGCCGGGCCCGGGGGACCGGTCCGCGGCGGGTACCGGCTTGCTTCGGTCCTGCACCTCGTACCTCGCGCTCCCTACCGATGACGCGGACGACCGGTGCCCCGGACGACCGGCGATCATGACGACCTGCCGATGACTCCGGACGCCGGTGACCCGGACGACCTGCCGGTGACTCCGGACGCCGACCCGTTGCCGGCCCCGTCGACCCGCGACGGCCGACCCGCGACGACCGCCGTGCACCCGGCGCCGACCCGTGCCGGCCTGCGCGGATATCCCCATGGTGACCCCGGCGGGCCACACCCGCATCAACCGATCGGCTGATGGGGCCGTCGGCCGACCTGCGTGCGGCCTCGAGCCGGTACGCCGACCGTACGGGCCCGGATCCGGCCGGAGGATCGATACCGGAGCAGGCACAAGGCCGAGCCGAATCACCGAGGAGCCCACGATGAAGAAGATGTCTCTGCGTACCCGCGTCCTGACCGGTGCCGTTGCCGCAGCCGCCCTGAGCGCCGGAACCTTCGGCGCGATGTCCGCGAACGCGTCCGCCCCGGCCGCCGCGCCCGCCGCCGCCGTCAAGGCCGACACCGCCGACCGGAACCTCCAGCAGTCCACCCACCTGACCGTGGCCGCCGCGACGAAGGCCGCACAGGCCACCCTCGACGCGGCGAAGAAGGAGAACCAGCGTGTCTCGGTCGCCGTGGTCGACCGCAACGGCAACACCCTCGTGACGCTGCGCGGCGACGGCGCGGGCCCGCAGTCCCCCGAGTCCGCGGTGAAGAAGGCGTACACCGCCGTCTCCTGGAACGCCCCCACCTCCGAGCTGGTCGAGCGCCTGGAGCAGGCCCCGAACCTGAAGGACATCCCCGGCACACTGTTCCTGGCGGGCGGCGCACCCGTCCAGGTCAAGGGTGCCCCGGTGGCGGGCATCGGAGTGGCCGGGGCCCCGAGCGGCGACCTCGACGAGAAGTTCGCCGCGGCGGGCGTCGCGGCTCTGGCGAAGTAGTCGCCGCCGCCCTCGTTCCCGTACGTCGCAAGGAGAAGCAGATGAACGCCGTCGACCACCGGCTGCTCGACGCCGCCCGTACCGGCGACACCGCAGGGGTGCGGGCCGCGATCGAGGGCGGGGCCCGTGTCGAGGCCCGCGACGGGGAGTTGCGTACCCCGTTGCTCCTGGCGGCTCTCGGCGACCATGTCGAGGTGGCGCGGCTGCTGGTCGGTGCGGGCGCCTCTCCCGACGCACAGGACAGCCGCGAGGACAGCGCCTGGCTGGTCACCGGGGTCACCGGCAGCGTGGCGATGCTGCACGTCCTGCTGCCGGCGGGCCCCGACCTGACGCTCCGCAACCGGTTCGGCGGCATCTCGCTGATCCCGGCGAGCGAGCGCGGACACGTCGCCTACGTACGGGAGGTGCTGCGCGTCACCGACATCGACGTCGACCACGTCAACCGGCTGGGCTGGACGGCCCTGCTGGAGGCGGTGATCCTCGGCGACGGCGGACGGGCGCACCAGGCGATCGTCGAGGTGCTGCTGGAGGCGGGCGCGACGCGCGGGCTTCCGGACGGCGACGGGGTCACGGCGCTGCAGCACGCGGAGCGTCGCGGGTTCACGGAGATGGTGGCGCTGCTCCGGGACGCGCACGGCACCGGGGACTCCCGGTGAGCGTCCGCAGGGCGGTGCCTGTGCTGGCTGCCGCCCTGTTGCTCGCCGGCTGTGCGACGGGCACGCAGTCCGCCGCGGACGCGTCCCGGCCCGCCCCCGAAGCGGGTTCGGGTACGCCGCGGAGCGCCTCGCCCGGGGCGCAGGGGCGTACACCGCCCGGGACCCTCCTCGTCGCCGACTTCGGCGGTGACACCGTGACGTTCGTCGATCCGGGTCCGGGCCGGGACGCGGGCCCTCTCGGGTCGGTGGAGGCCGGCACCGCTCCGTACGGCCTGGCCGTCGGCGAGGACGGCCGGGCCTGGGTGGCGACCGCCGAGGGGGTCGCGGTCATCGACACGGAGACGCGGACCCGTCTCGACGTCATCCCGTACGCAACGGAATCGGGCCCGGTCACGACAGGTGAGTACCGGGGCGGCGGCATGGGCATCGTCCTCGCGCCCGACGGCGCGCACGTCTACGTCGGCGTCAACGTCCCGGGCGGGAACGGGGTGCTGGAGGTCATCGACACGGCGACCCGCGAGGTCACCGCCACCGTCCCGGTCGGCCGCCGGCCCTTCGACGTGGACGTCTCCGCCGACGGCGGCGAGGTGTACGCCACCGGTCACGACTCGTTCGACGTCACGGCCGTCGATACGCGCACCCTGGAGCCGCGGCGCATGGAGGTCGCCCCCTACGGCACCGAGGGCGGGCTCGGTTCGTGGCTGAAGCCGCACTACGCCGTGGTGCGCCCGTCGGACGGAAAGCTGCTGCTGCCGTTCGAGGGCGAGCGGCTCGCCGTTCTCGATCCGCGCACCGGCACGGTCCGGATCGAGCGGATGACCGCCGACACGCACCAGCACGGCGCGGCTCTCACCGCCGACGGAACCCTCCTCGTCGTCGGTACCGGCCCGATCGCCGCGGACGACGAGGAACCGTCCCTCACCGTCCGGGCCCCCGACGGCAGCGAACGCACCGTCGCCCTGGACGGTCCGCACGAGGACGTGGCCGTGTCGCGGGACGGCCGCACGGCGTACGTCACCGGCGGCTTCACCCGTGACGGCTACTGGAACGGCATCACGGTCGTCGACCTGGCCGGGGAACGGCCCGGGAAGCCGTTCAGGATCGGCGCGGGCGAACGCCCCCTGGGCATCGCCGTCCTCTGAGCCGCTCGCCGGGACGCTCTCCGTGCCGTCCTGCCCGCGCCCCCGCCGTTGCCTGAGATCAACCCGACATTCCACACATAGGATCACCGGTGTGGATCAGCGAACCCCCGTACGGAGAGCGGCGCCCGCCACCCTGCTGCTCGCCCTCCTGACCCTCGCCACCGCCTGCACGCCGGACACCGGCGGGGTGCGGGGCACACCGGGCGCGGCCGGGCTGCGCGATCCGTACTTCCCCAGGCTCGGCAACGGCGGCTACGACGTCACGCACTACGACCTGGCCCTGGCGGTCGACGCGGGTTCCGGCCGGCTGCGCGGTACGGCGGAGATCACCGCCCGTGCGACCCAGGACCTCAGCGCGTTCAACCTGGACCTGGCGGGTCTCGACGTCGGGTCGGTGACCGTCGAGGGCAGGCCCGCGGCCGTGAACCGGGCGGGCAGCGAACTGACGCTGCGTCCGGACGACGACGTCGAGGACCGGCTGCGCAGGGGCAGGACGTTCCGTACGGTCGTCCGCTACTCCGGCGCCCCGCGGACGTTCACCGACTCCGACGGGTCGGAGGAGGGCTGGGTGCGGACCGGGCGCGGGTCGGTGGCGCTCGGTGAGCCGACCGGTTCCATGGCCTGGTTCCCCGGGAACCACCACCCGAGCGACAAGGCCTCGTACGACATCAGGGTCACCGTGCCCGAGGGGCGGAGCGCTGTCTCCAACGGTGAACTGGTGTCCCGGCGCACTGTAGGAGGGCGTACCACGTTCCACTGGCGTACCCGTGAACCCATGGCGAGCTATCTCGCGACCGTCGCGGTCGGCCGCTACACGGTCGAGGAGTCGGCCACCGGGGACGGTATGCCGGTGGTCACCGCCGTCGATCCGGCGGCGGCCGGTGCGAGCGCCACCGTGCTCGCCCGGATCCCGGAGGTCCTCCGGTGGGCGGAGCGGACGTTCGGCCCGTATCCGTTCGCCTCGGCCGGGGCCATCGTCGGGCTGAGCAGGGACTCCGACTATGCGCTGGAGACCCAGAACCGGCCGTTCTTTCCCGGCCCGCCCGACATCGGGCTGCTCGTCCACGAGCTGGCCCACCAGTGGTTCGGCAACTCCGTCACTCCGGAGAGCTGGCAGGACATGTGGCTCAACGAGGGCTTCGCGACGTATGCGGAGTGGCTCTGGTACGAGGAGCACGAGGGCGTTCCCGTCCGGGACAGCTTCGACGCGGCGTACGAGGACGACGCGAACTGGGCCTTCCCGCCGGGCGATCCGCCGTCGGCCGCGGATCTGTCGGGGCCTCCGGTGTACGGGCGCGGCGCGATGGTCGTCCACCGGATCCGGCAGCGGATGGGCGACGACGAAGCCTTCTTCGCCCTCGTCAGGAGCTGGTTGAAGACCCATCGGCACGGGAACGCGTCGACGGAGGACTTCACCGCGTACGTGGAGGAAGAGTCCGGCATGGATCTGACGGGCTTGTGGGACACCTGGCTCAACGGCAGGAGCCGGCCCGCCCGAGGCTGACCGGCTCCCGTGTCGTCGGGCCGGGCTACTTCACGTTGACTCCGGTCCAGGCGGCGTCGACGGCCGCGAGTTCGGTGCTGCCCGCCCCGAACAGGTCGGTCGCGGCCTTCTGTGTGGCGACGCGGGCGCCCGCGTAGTCGGTGGTCGAGGTCATGTAGACGGAGAGGGCCTTGTACCAGATCTGGTAGGCCTTCTGGCGGCCGATGCCGGTGACCGTGGAGCCGTCGGAGGTCGGCGAGTCGTAGTCGACGCCGTTGATGGTCTTCGCGCCGCTGCCCTCGGCCAGCAGGTAGAAGAAGTGGTTGGCGACGCCGGAGGAGTAGTGGACGTCCAGGTCGCCCACGCCGGAGTCCCAGGAGTCGGCCGAGCCGCCGTCCTTGCTGGGCTTGTCCATGTAGCGCAGGGGGGTGCCGTCGCCGTTGATGTCGATCTTCTCGCCGATGAGGTAGTCCCCGGCGTCGGTGCTGTTGTCCGCGAAGAACTCGACGGAGGTGCCGAGGATGTCGCTGGTCGCCTCGTTGAGTCCGCCGGACTCGCCGGAGTAGTCGAGGTTGGCGGTGGCGGCGGTGAGTCCGTGGCTCATCTCGTGGCCGGCGACGTCGATCGCGGTGAGGGCGCTCTTGTTGTCGGCCCCGTCGCCGTACGTCATGCAGAAGCAGCTGTCGTCCCAGAACGCGTTGACGTACGCGTTGCCGTAGTGGACCTGGGAGTACGCGGCCTTGCCGTCGCCGGCTATGCCGGAGCGGCCCAGCTCGGACTTGTAGAAGTCCCAGGTCGCCGCGGCGCCGTAGTGGGCGTCGACCGCTGCGGTCTGCCGGTCGTTGCCGGTGCCGTCGCCCCAGGTGTCGTCCGCGTCGGTGACGAGGTCTCCGGTGCCGCTGCTGCCCTGGTTGAGGTCGTACGTCTTGTGGCCGCCGCGGTCGCCGTCGGTGAGTTCGAAGCCCGAGCCGCCCGGTGTGGTCGTCAGGGTGACCTGGCCGCTGTACTGGCTGTTGCCGGTGCCGGTCTCGACGCCCTCGTAGCTGTGCAGCTTCTTGCCGGTGGCGGCGTCCGTGATGGTGTGGACCTTGCTGGGTGTGCCGTCCTTCTGCACACCGGACCTGACCGTCTCGAAGGCGAGCACGGGCTTGCCGCTGCCCGCCCAGACGACCTTGCGCGCGCTTGCCGCCGACTTCACCTTCGGTGTCGTCGACGGCACGGCTATGCGGGCCTCGGTGGCCTTGTCGACGCCCTTGGGGCTGCCGTCGGACGCGGTGTGCGTGACGAGGTCGCCGCCGAGGACCGGGAGTCCGGCGTAGGTGCGCTCGTAGCGGGTGTGCACGGTGCCGTGGGCGTCCTTGATCACGTCACGGACTATCAGCTTCTCCTGGCTGCCGAGGCCGAGGGACTCGGCGGCCGCGGTGGCTCCGGTCTGTGCGGCGCGGATGGCCGAGCCGCGCTGCGAGGCGGTGTTCACGCCGAGGGCCGCGGCGGGAGCCGTGCGGGTGGAAGAGACGGTGTCGTCGGGGGTGTTGGGGCCGGCCGTGGCCGAACCGGTCTGCACTCCGACGACGACCATCGCAGCAACTGCGGTCAGGGCAGCGGCGCGACGGGTGTTCATGTGGGGGGTCATGCCTTCTCCGTTGCTCGTTCCTGTGGGGGTTACGAGCGGAGAGCGTGCCATCGAATGGACGGCTTTGACCGTGTGCCGACAATTGCCTCACAAGTTTTTGACCAGTTCTTGTCCGACTGGAGCGGGCTTGTGTCCGCTATGCGGCGGGTGGTGGAGACTCATGACGTCATGACGCACGGGAGCCCCCGGCCGACAGATGCGGCCGGGGGCTCCCGGTGGACGGGCGTGTGACGTCAGAGGTTGACGCCGAAGTCCTGGGCGATGCCGCGCAGGCCCGATGCGTAGCCCTGGCCCACCGCGCGGAACTTCCACTCCGCGCCGTTGCGGTAGAGCTCGCCGAAGACCATGGCGGTCTCGGTGGCGGCGTCCTCGCTCAGGTCGTAGCGGGCGAGCTCGGTGCCGCCGGCCTGGTTGATGATGCGGATGAAGGCGTTCCGCACCTGGCCGAAGTTCTGGTTGCGGGTCTCGGCGTCGTAGATGGAGACCGGGAAGACGATCTTGTCGATGTCCGCCGGGAGGCCGGCCAGGTTGACGTTGATCTGCTCGTCGTCACCCTCGCCCTGGCCCGTGACGTTGTCACCGGTGTGGACGATGGTCTGGTCCGGCGTCGCCTTGTTGTTGAAGAAGACGAAGTGGCCGTCGGAGAAGACCTTGCCGGCGGTGTTGACCGCGATCGCCGAGGCGTCGAGGTCGAAGTCGGTGCCGGTGGTGGTGCGGACGTCCCAGCCGAGGCCGACCGTGACGGCGGTCAGGCCCGGTGCCTCCTTGGTGAGGGAGACGTTGCCGCCCTTGGACAGGCTTACTGCCATGGGAAGTCCCTTTCCTTCGTCGTGTGCGGGCTTCGTGCCATCACGAAAGCTACCCGTCACATGTCATAACGCAGGCGATAGACCACGAGGTTCCTGCTCGCTTTACTTTCTTTGCCGAACTTCTGGCCGAACGCCCGCAAAAGAAGGTGACGAACAGGCTGTGGGCCAGGGAACATGGGTGTCATGTCCGGGCCCTATGTCATCCGCGGTGCGGTCTCCCTGCCGGAGGCCGAGCTCATGTGGCGTTTCTCGCGGTCCTCGGGGCCCGGCGGGCAGCACGTCAACACCAGCGACACGCAGGTGGAGCTCCGCTTCGACCTCGCGGCGACCGAGGCGCTTCCCGAGGTGTGGAAGGCGCGGGCGCTGGAACGGCTGGCCGACAAGCTGGTGGGCGGGGTCGTCGCGGTACGCGCCTCCGAGCACCGTTCCCAGTGGCGCAACCGCGAGACGGCGGCCGTGCGGCTCGCCGCGCTCCTGGCGGAGGCCACGGCGCCGCCGCCGAGGCCGCGCCTCAAGAAGAAGATCCCGCGGGGCATCAACGAGCGCCGGCTGCGCGAGAAGAAGCAGCGGGGCGACACGAAACGGGGCCGCTCCGGCCGCGACTGGTGACGGCCGCGGGTCCGTTGCGCGGTCTGCGGCGGGCATCCGCTACCCGGGCAGAGCCTCGGGCATGAGAGCGGTGTGAGGACGGCGCATCCGCGGCGAGGCGAACGCCGCGTCCCTCCGCGCCGGTCATCCGCGGCGAGGCGAACGCCGCGTCCCTCCACGCCGGTCAGCCCAGTCGGCGGTAGCGGCCCTTGAAGTACGCGAGCGGTTCACCGTCCGTGTTCGGCAGTCCGGCCGTCAGTACCCGGCCGATCACGAGCGTGTGGTCGCCTGCCGGAACCCGCTGTTCGGTACGGCACTCCAGCGTCGCGAGCGCTCCTTCGACCAGCGGCGCACCCGTCACCTCTCCCCGTACGGACGGGATGTCCGCGAACAGCAGCCGGTCGCTGATACGGCCCTTCATGGCGAACCGCCCGGCGATCTGGCGCTGGCTCTCCGCGAGCACCGACACCGCCCACAGCGGCTGCTCGGCCAACAGGTCGTCCATCCGCGAGTCGTTGCGCAGGCTCACCATCACCAGCGGCGGATCCAGCGAGACCGAGACGAAGGCGGTCGCCGTCATCCCTACGTCCTCGCCGCGGCCGTGTTCGTCGAGCGGCGGTTCCTGGGCGGTGATCAGCACCACACCGGCGGCCAGTCGGGCCAGGGCGGCGCGGAATTCGTCGTTGCTCACCCCCTCAGGATGGGGGACGGCTTCGGAGCGCGGGGCGGGGGGAGTCTTCTGCAGCACATCCGGCACGCTAGTGCCGTACGGTGCGCGGTCGCATCGGTCCAGGGGACCAGCCGGGTCCTAGGACTCCTGGACCACCGGTCCGGTCCGGGCCTGCGCGCCGCCGGTGACGCGGCGGATTTGCGTTCAGGAAGGGACAGGAGCCCTCCGGGAGTAGGATCGTGGTTCTTTTATCATCCTGTTGTGACTTGAGTCACAGAGAGCAATATTTGTTGACCCTGTGTACCGGGGGCACAGCTCACTGTGATTCAGTGGCCGTGACACTGCAACAAGTGCGTCGATATGAAACCTGGAGTTGCTGTCGAGGTCTCGGGGAGTGCGAGCAATGGAGGCCGAGTCGGAGCCGTACGTCCGCCTTGCGACCATGCGGCAGCTGCACCAGGCCGTCGCTGATCTCAATACGGCGCGGAGTCTGGCGGACACGCTTCAGACCGTGGCCGACGGCATCGTCGCCGGCCTCGGCTACGAACTGGGCTGTGTGAACCTCGTCCGGCCCGACGGTGATCTCGTCGTGGCCGCCTTCGCCGGCAATTCCGCCGCGGAAGCCCTGATCACCGGCCGTGTCGGCTCCCGGGATTCCTGGGAGCGCAGGCTGTCCATGGGTGAGGCCTGGGACGGGCTCCGGTTCATACCGCACACCGAGGGCTGGGTCCTCCTCGACGACGACGTACCGCAGTGGCACACCGAGGGCCCCGAGCCCCGCTTCGAGGACGAGTGGCATCCCCTGGACCGCCTCTACGCCCCCATGTACGCCTCCGGCGGTGGACTGGACCTCCTGGGCGTCATCTCCGTCGACCGGCCCCGCAACGGCCGCCGGCCCGGAGCCTGGGGCCGTGAGGCCCTCCAGATGTACGCGTCCCAGGCCGCCATTGCGATCAGCAACGCCCGGCTGCGAGCAAACATGCAGCGTGCCCTGGTGAGGCTCGAACGGGAACAGCAGGCGCTGCGGGCCAGCGAGGAATCCTTCCGCCAGGCGTTCGAGTACGCTCCGAGCGGCATGGCCATCGCCGAGATGGGCGGTGACCAGCACGGCAGGCTGCTGCGCACCAACGACGCGCTCTGCCGTCTCCTGGGCCGCCCCGCCTCCGTACTGCGCCGCTACTCCTTCGCCGACCTCGTCCACCCCGAGGACATCGGCACCCTGCTGCGCACCTCCGCCGAGGGCGGGCGCGCCGAGCTGCGGCTCAGCCGCAGGGACGGCACCTACCTCTGGGTCTCGCTGCGCAACTCGGTCGTCGCCGACACCGCCGACGGCCCGCGCTTCCTGCTCACGCACGTCGAGGACATCGAGGAGCGCAAGCGCAACGAGCTGAATCTCGCGCACCGCGCCTCGCACGACGCCCTCACCGGCCTGCCCAACAGCGCCGAGCTGCGCTCCCGGCTGAGTGCCCGGCTCTGTGAGAGGCCGTACTCGGTCGCGTCGACCGCGATCGAGGCACTGGACGCGGCGTACGGGGATGTCGAGGCCTCCCGTACGCACGGCTACCGATCCGACGGCTACGAGCGTGACGGGGCGGTCGGCGGCGGCCCGTACGACCACCACGTGCACACGGTGGCGCCCGACATGGAGCGCGACGACGGGGCGAAGGGCCTCGCGGTGCTCTTCTGCGACCTCGACGGCTTCAAGTCGATCAACGACCGTTTCGGACATCACACGGGTGACGCGGTTCTCATCGAGGTGGCACGGCGGCTCACCACCTGCGTACGGGACGGTGACACGGTCGCCCGGCTCGGGGGTGACGAATTCGTCGTCCTCGCAGACGGCCTGGGGGCCGCAGATGCCGCAGATCTGGCCGTACGCTTGCGTAACGCCATCATTCCGCCCATCCGGGTGGACGGCCGGGCAGTCAGGGTCGGGGCGAGTTTCGGTATCGGCTGGGCGGAGTGCGGCATGACCGTGGAAGAGGTCCTGCGCTCCGCCGACCAGCGGATGTATGTGGAAAAGCGGTCCCGATCGAAGGTTCACCGCCGAGCCGGCTGACGTTCACGCCCCGGCAGTCCCCTTACCCCGCCCCGGTTTCCCGGTCGGTCGAGGGCAATTCGGCGCGTGCTCCGTTCGGGGTAGGCTCGGCCGGTCGGCGACGGCTGGCGACATGGTGAGGAGTGACCCAGGGATGACGGCCGGGAACAACGGCGCGAGCAAGCCCGAGGACGACGATCCGTTCGGCTATCTGTACGAGGACGGACGAGCGGCAGGAGCCCAGCCGCCCGGACAGGGTGGTCAGGGTGGTTACGGCTACCCCGGACCGGCCGCACAGCCCGGCGTGCCCAGAACCTCGTACAACCAGGTGCGGACCGTCGGCGAGCGCCAGTACGGGCAGGTTCCGCCGCAGCAGGCGTACGGCCAGCAGGCCCCGCCGCAGTACGGGCAGCCGAACGCGCAGTATGCGGCCCCCGAGACGTATCCGGGGGGTGCGGGCTCCTCGCAGGTCCCGCCGCACGGCGGTGGCCGCGGTGCGGGTCCGGGCCGTGGCGGCCCCAACACCAAGGCGCTGCTGATCGCGGCGGTCGCCGTGGTCGCCGTGGTTCTCATCGGCATCGGCGCCGCCCTGATGACGGGCGACGACGACAAGAAGGACGAGGCCGGCACGTCGGCGGGTCCGGCCGGTGAGGTCAAGGAGTCCCCGAAGACCGAGGACTCGGCGAAGCCCTCGAAGGAGCCCGTCGAGCTGCCCAAGCAGGACGCGGCGACGCTGTCCCTCGGCGGCGCAGCTGGTCTGGACAACTCGGTCAAGGGCTCCAAAGGAGCGAATGGCATGTATGTCACCGGGTTCAACCAGGTCGGTTCGTCGGTGACATGGCAGGCAGATATTAAGAATGCGGGCTCTTACCGTTTGGAAGTTCGTTACGCGATTCCTGCAAAGGATGCGAACGCCACTTTGACGGTCAACGGCGAGAAAAACGGGCAGCCCATCGGGCTTAAGAACTTCATTAAATCTTCGGATGCAGATTTGGCGAAGAACTGGCAAACCACCTGGGCTCCAGTTGACCTGAGAAAGGGTTCGAACGAAATCAGGCTCTCATGTGAGGTCGGCAATCAGTGCGATGTCATCCTTGATTGGGTCGAGGTGACGTCGGCCTCCGGATCTTGAGGGACCGAAAGGCGCCCCTTGATCCGGAGTATGGTCCGGATCAAGGGGCGTCTCTGCATTATTCAAACGGGATGGGGGTAGGTTACGCGCCAAACTTGGTGCAGGCGTTCAGCAATGTGTCACCCTCGAATCGGGCGGCGTCGATTCCCACGGAGAATATCCCGGAGCTGTTGATGGCATACGAGGCGTAGCGTACGTTTCCGTTGTTCGACCCGTCTGTGTCCTTGTGCCATTGCCACCTTTTGATTATCCCGTTGACGTCCTTCGTGACGAGACGTGCCCTGGCATGGTGGCCATCTGCGAGAGTGTCGCTGAAGTTTATGACAAAGTCGACTCTGTCGTCGGCGCCGTCTCGATCGGTGCTGACCTTGGCCCAGGCGCCCGTGGTGCTGCATTCGGCCGAATAGGGGATGGCCTGTGCCGAATTTGACATAGTCAGTGTCAGGGCGACTGTTGTTGTGGCAATTCCGATTGCTCGAATGACGTGCTTCTTTGTGGTCACGAATTGGATATTACCACGCGGTTGGTTCGGATGAGGGATTTAGTCGAGTTTCATTTATCGGATAAAGACATATTGTCCAGATTCGAGCTTACCGTTCTTGATGCGCTTCTTGGTGCATATCAACCTGATTCTGCTCAAGTGCCGGGAGAGGTTTTACTGGCCAGATGCGCCCCGTATCCGCTGATGGTAGAGGGGTAAGCACTGGGTGCTACCAGTCGGTCTGGCGGACTATTGCACTCGTTGATCCACGGGTGGCGGCGTCAGTGAGCCACCCTGGGTGTGCGGTCCGGTTCGAAAGCGGCTACGAGAATTGCCCGACAGCGCGGGACGGCCGCTTCGATGTGCGGACGTTCAGGACCGTCTTCGGTGGCCAAGGTGGGTGCCTTTATCACCGCCCGGCGTCATTGGATGAGTGTGAGGCGGAGCCGTACATTTACAGTCCTGTGCCCGTGCCCTGCTGTTCGACGACCGTGACGCGGGGCAGCAGATCCTCGTACGTCGCGCGGTCGAACTCGCCGGCCGCCGGGGCCAGTACGGTCGCCGTCGACAGGGCGACCGCCCGTGCCAGCCGGTCCGGCCAGCTCAGGCCCTCCGCGAGGCCGGACAGCAGTCCGGCCACGGCGGAGTCGCCGGCGCCCGTCGGATTGCCGCGGACGGCGGACGGCGGTGCGGCCTGCCAGATGCCCTCGGGGGTGACGGCGAGCAGGCCGTCCGCCCCCAGTGAAGCGACGACGCCGGCCGCGCCGCGGCGGCGGGCGTCACGTGTCGCGCGCAGAGGTTCGCGTGCGCCGGTGAGCTGGGCGAGCTCGTCGGCGTTCGGCTTGATGAGGTCGGGCCGGGCCGCGATGCCACGGCGCAGGGGTTCACCGCCGGTGTCCAGGAGGACGGGAACGCCGGCGCCGCGGGCGAGGCGGACCAGTTCGGCGTACGCCCCGACGTGTATGCCGGGCGGCAGGCTGCCGCAGAGGGCGACCGCCTCGGCTCCGGGCAGCAGTTCCCCGTACGTGCGCAGGAAGGCGGCCCACTCGTGGGCGCCTATCTGCGGTCCGGGTTCGTTGAGCTGGGTGGTGTCTCCGGTGGAGAGGTCGACCAGGGCGAGGGTGCGGCGGGTGTTCCCGGAGATGGTGACGAGCGCATCCGTGGGGCGGTGGGGGAGCGTCGCGAGCAGGTCGCGCAGGACGGCGCCGGTGGCGCCTCCGGCGAAGCCCGTGACCACCGTGTCGTGCCCCAGCGCGGAGAGCACCCGGGCCACGTTCAGGCCCTTGCCGCCCGGGCGTTCGGTCATCTCGCCGATGCGGTGGCTGGTGTGCGGGACGAGGGCGGGGACGGTGGACGTGAGGTCGAGTGCCGTGTTCAGCGTGACGGTCAGTATCACCTGTACCGGCCCCCGGTTCCTTGGTCGTTCGTCCCTGCGCGCCGTCTCCTCCGCGGCGCCGTCCCGGTGATCATGTCAAAGAGACGGCGGCCGTCCCAGACCTCCGGGCCAACCGCCGTCTCTTCGTTACGTGTTCAACAGGGCGTCAACTGGGCGTCAACAGGGCGTCAACAGAGGGGCGTCCTCGCGGACATCCTTGTGGGCGCCTTCCCGGCCGCCGTCATCCGAGTGGGGGTTCGACGATCCACTCGCCCCGGCGCATGACGCCCTTGAGCACGAAGTCCGCGTCCAGGACCACGAGGTCGGCGTCCTTGCCCGGGTCGAGCGAGCCGACCCTGTCGTACAGGCCGAGCAGCCGTGCCGGGTTGGCGGAGATGGACCGTACGACGTCCTCCACGGGGATCCTGTCGATGGTGACGGCCCTGCGGAACGCCGTGTCCAGGGTCAGCGTGGAGCCCGCGATCGAGCCGCCCTCCACCAGGCGTGCCACGCCGTCCTTGACCTCGACGGCGAGCGGGCCGAGCACGTAGCGGCCGTCGCCGACCCCGGCCGCGTCCATGGCGTCCGTGATCAGGGCGACCCGGTCGGAGCCCGCGCGGTGGTAGGCGAGCTCCAGGGCGGCGGGGTGCAGGTGCGTACCGTCGTTGATCAGCTCGACGGTGATCCGCTCGTCCTCCAGGAGGGCGGCGATCGGACCCGGTGCGCGGTGGCCGAGTGCCGGCATCGCGTTGAAGAGGTGCGTGGCGACGGTGGCGCCCGCGTCGATCGCCTCGACGGTCTGCTCGTACGTCGCGTCCGTGTGCCCGATGGCGGCGATGACCCCGTGCTCGGCGAGCAGCCGTACGGATTCGATGCCGCCCGGCAGTTCGGTGGCGAGGGTGACCATCTTGGCCGTGCCGCGTGCCGCGTCGAGCAGCTTGCGGACCTCGGCCGGGTCGGGGTCGCGGAGCAGTTCCTCGCTGTGGGCACCCTTGCGGCAGGGCGCGATGAAGGGCCCCTCGAAGTGGATACCGGCGAGCTCGCCCTGCTCCACCAGCTCGGAGAGCATGCCGGCCTGCCGGGCCAGGAAGTCCATGTCGCCGGTGACCGTGGAGGCGACGACGGTCGTGGTGCCGTGTTCGCGGTGGGTGCGTGCTCCGGTCAGGGCGTCCTCGGCGGTGCCGGTGGCGAAGGACGCGCCACCGCCGCCGTGGTTGTGCATGTCCACGAAACCGGGGACCACCCAGTGGCCCGAAAGGTCGACGGTCCGGGCGCCCTCCGGCGTGCTGCCGGCGATCCGGGTGCCGTCGACGATCACCCGGCCGTCCTCGACCGTGCCGGTGGGAAGCACCACCCGGGCACCTGCGAGAACTGTGCTGTCTGCGCGTCCGGCCATCAGGCGGATACCTCCGTGGAGAGAAGATCCCAGGCGAGCAGCCCTGCGCCCAGGCATCCGGCGGTGTCCCCGAGGGCCGCCGGGACGATGTGAGGCAGCTTCTGGAACGTGACGCGTTCCTCGACAGCCGCACGCAGTGGTGTGAACAAGGTTTCCCCCGCCTCGGCCAGACCGCCACCGATGATGAGCGTGCGGGGGTCCAGCAGGGTCAGCGCGGTGACCAGTCCGGCGGCGAGTGCGTCGACGGCGTTCTGCCATACGCGCCGGGCTGCGGGGTCGCCCGACTCCACCGCCTTCGCACAGTCCGCGGCGTCGGCGTCCGGGTCCCCGGACGCGGCGGCCCAGGCCCGGGTCACCGCGGACGCGGAGGCCAGGGTCTCCAGGCAGCCGCGCTGGCCGCAGTTGCAGTCCGGGCCGTCCGGCCGGACCACGATGTGGCCGATCTCGCCCGCGTAACCATGGGCACCCGCCTCGATGGTGCCCGCGATGCCGATGGCCCCGGCGATGCCGGTGCCCAGCGGCACGAACAGGAAGCGGTCCGCGCCCCTGCCCGCGCCGATCCGGCCTTCGGCGAGGCCGCCGGCCCTGACGTCGTGACCGAGCGCGACGGGCAGGCCGCCGAGCCGTTCGCCGAGCAGTTTCCGCAGCGGCATGTCCCGCCAGCCCAGGTTGGCGGAGTAGACCGCGATCCCGCGCTCGGCGTCGACGATCCCGGGCACGGCGACCCCGACGGCGACGGCGGGCGTACCGAACCGCTCCTCGCCGTGCGCGCGCAGTTCCGCCGCGAACCCGAGAATGGTCTCGACCACTGCCTCGGTCCCGCGCTCGCGGCCGGTGGCCCGGCGCGCCTCGTGGAGCAGGGTGCCGTCGGCCCCGACCAGTGCGGCCTTCATTCCTGTGCCGCCCACATCGAGGGCGATGACGTGTCTCACGGAAGACAGTTTCGCCCGGCGACCCCTAAAAGGTCTAGTCCACTATCGCGGTTTGTTGACCATCCATACAAAATGACTCGTGTGTGCGCCCGCCCGTCCCCCCTCCGACCGGCCCCGAGGGGTCGGATAGATTGCCGAATCGATACTCCGGTGGTGTAGACCTCCGCAGTGGACGTGAGGCAGGATCGCGGCTCATCGCCGGATCGGTCATCGGTGCGAACCCAGAGGGATGGACAGGTCTGTGCAGCGGCGCTTGGTGGGTCTGACCGCGGCGGTGGCCGCACTCGGCATGACGGCAACGTTGTCCGGCTGTGGCACGGAGAGCGGTTCGGGGGAGGTCACCCTGAAGTTCGTCGCCGCCGACTACGGCACGGGCGCGGAGAACAGCTCCGAGAAGTACTGGGACGACGTCGCCCGGAAGTTCGAGAAGGCCACCCCCGGCATCAAGGTCGACGTCAACGTCCTGTCGTGGAAGGACGTCGACCGCGAGGTCGCCGCCATGGTGAAGGCCGGCGACGCCCCCGACATCGCGCAGATCGGCGCGTACGCCGACTACGCCAGTGCGGGCAAGCTGTACGACGCCGACGAGATGCTCGCCATCCGCACCTCGTCCAACTTCCTTCCCTCGCTCAGCGACGCGGGCAAGGTCGACGGGGAGCTGTACGGTCTGCCGTTCGTGGCCAGCACCCGGCTGCTCTTCTACAACAAGGGGCTGTTCGCGAAGGCGGGCATCGACGCCCCGCAGACCTGGGACGACATCCAGAGCGATGCCGCCGCACTCAAGCAGCGCGACGTCACCTACCCCTTCGCCCTGCCGCTCGGCCCCGAGGAGTCCCAGGCCGAGACCATGATGTGGATGCTCAGCGGCGGCGGCGGCTACACCGACGACGTCGGCTCGTACAGCATCGACTCCCCTCAGAACATCGCCACCTTCCAGTGGCTGAGGAACAACCTCGTCGGCAAGGGCCTCACCGGCCCCGTCGCCCCCGGCAAGCTCGACCGGGCGACGGCCTTCGACGCCTTCACCAAGGGCCAGGTCGGGATGCTCAACGGCCACCCGACGCTGATGCAGGAGGCCGAGAAGAAGGGCGTCGACGTCGGCATGGTCCCGCTGCCCGGCATCGACGGGCCCTCCAAGGGCTCCATGGGTGTCGCCGACTGGATGATGGGCTTCAAGGAGAACGGCCACCGCGAAGAGATAGGCAAGTTCCTCGACTTCGCGTACACGGACGACAACGTGCTGGCCTTCGCCGACCAGTACGACCTGCTGCCCGTGACCGGCAGCGCGTCCGAGGCGATGGAGGCGGACGCCAAGTACAAGGCGCTGTACGACTTCCTGGAGGCGCTGCCGAACTCCCAGCTGTACCCGTTCGGCAAGACGTCCTGGGCGACGGCCAGCGAGGCGATCAAGGAGAAGATCGGCTCGGCCGTGGAGCCGGACGGCAACCCGGAGGGCATCCTCGGGCAGATCTCGGAGGAGGCGCGTCGGGCGGAGGCCGCGGAGTAGGTTGGTTGATATGACCGCAGCCGACGACCCGCTCCCCGACCAGGGGCGTGCGGTGCTGGCCCTGGAGCGGCGCTCCTGGGCCGGACCCGGTGCGAAGGAACGGGCCATCCGGGAACAGCTCGGCATCTCGCCGGTCCGCTACTACCAGCTCCTCAACGCCTTGATCGACGACCGCCGGGCGCTCGAGGAGGATCCGGTGACGGTGAACCGGCTGCGGAGGGTCCGGGACGCGAGACGCGGACGGCGCTGAGCCCCGGGCCCCGCCGCACGGAGGTCCTCGCCGCCGGAGCGGGTTGATCGTGGCCCCACCACGAGCGCCCCGTCACCGATACGCTCGGAGCATGGGCAGCAATCCGGACCACCCCCTGCCGACCCCGTCCACCCAGGCCGGCCGCGAAGGCCTCGCCGCGCTCCTCGCGCGCCCCGGCCGCGCCGTGATCGCGCTCGATTTCGACGGCACCCTCGCCGACATCGTGCCCGACCCGGAGCAGTCGCGGGCCCATCCCGGTGCCGTACCCGCCCTCGCCGCGCTCGCGCCGCAGGTCGCCAGTGTCGCCGTGATCACCGGCCGCCCCGCGGGCGTCGCGGTCCGGTACGGCGGTTTCGCCGGGGTGCCCGGCCTCGATCACCTCGTCGTCCTCGGTCACTACGGCGCGGAACGCTGGGACGCCGTCACCGGCACCGTGCACGCGCCCGCCCCGCACCCCGGCGTCGCCGCCGTCCGCGCCGAACTCCCCGGCGTCCTGCACGAGGTCGGTGCCTGGCACGGCACCTGGATCGAGGAGAAGGGGCAGGCCGTCGCCGTGCACACGAGGCGGGCCGACGACCCGCAGGTGGCCTTCGAATCCCTGCGCGAACCCCTCGGGCACCTGGCCGCCCGGCACGGGCTGATCGTCGAACCCGGCCGCCTCGTCCTGGAGTTGCGCCCGCCGGGCATGGACAAGGGAGTGGCACTCGCGGAGTACGTACGTGAGGTCGGCGCCGGATCCGTCCTGTACGCCGGGGACGACCTGGGCGACCTCGCCGCGTACGCGGCCGTCGAGAAGCTCCGCGCCGAGGGCCCGGACGGCACCCCGGGCCTCCTGGTCTGCAGCGGCACCGAGGTTCCCGAACTCGCCGAGCGTGCCGACCTGCTGCTGCCGGGCCCGGCGGCCGTGGTGGGCCTGCTGGACGCCCTGGCAGGGCACCTGGGGAAGCCTCAGGCGCCCTGAGGGCCGCCCGCCCTCAGCCCCGCAGCGCGTCCAGCTGGTCCAGGAACCACTGCTGCGGCGGCAGGGCGGTCGCCACGGCGGCCAGCCGCTTCGTGCGCGCGCTCCGCTCGTCGTCCTCCATCGTCAGAGCCTCGTGCAGCGCCGCCGCCGTGGCCGACACGTCGTACGGGTTGACCACGACGGCGTCCTCGCCGAGCTCCTCGTACGCCCCCGCCTCCCGCGACAGCACCAGCGCGCAGCCGCTGTCGGAGACGACCGGGACCTCCTTCGCGACGAGGTTCATGCCGTCGCGGATCGGGTTCACCAGAGCCACGTCCGCCAGCCGGTACGCCGCGAGCGAGCGGGCGAAGTCGTCGTCGACGTGGAGGATGACAGGGGTCCAGCCCTCCGTGGCGTACTCCGCGTTGATCCCGTCGGCCACCCGCTGCACCTCGGCGGTGTAGTCGCGGTACACCGCGAGGTCCTGCCGGGAGGGGTAGGCGAACGCCACGTGCACCACCCGCTCACGCCATTCGGGGCGTTCCTCCAGCAGGGCGCGGTAGGCGTGCAGCCCGCGGACGATGTTCTTGGAGAGCTCGGTGCGGTCCACCCGCACGATCGTCCGCCTGCCGGGGCCGACCTGCTCCCGGAGCGTCTCCATCCGCTCGTCCACGTCCGCCTCGTGGGAGCGACGGCGCAGGAAGTCCGCGTCGGCGCCCAGCCCGTGCACCCCGATCCGGGTGCGGCCGGTGCCGCCCAGGATCTCCGTGCAGCAGCTGATGAACGCGTCCGCCCAGCGGCGGGTCAGGAACGCGGCCCGGTCGGCGCCCAGGATGCCGCGCAGCAGCTGCTCGCCGATGTCGTCGGGCAGCAGCCGGAAGTAGTCGACGGGGGCCCACGGGGTGTGCGAGAAGTGGCCGATCCGCAGGTCGGGGCGGAGCTCGCGGAGCATGCCGGGCACCAGCGACAGGTGGTAGTCCTGGACCAGGACCGCCGCCCCCACGCCCGCCTCCTCGGCGAGGGCTTCGGCGAAGGCGCGGTTGTACGCCTCGAAGGACGCCCACCGCCGCCGGAACTCGGCGTCGAACACCGGCTCCAGCGGTGTCTGGTAGATCATGTGGTGGACGAACCAGAGCACCGAGTTCGCGATGCCGTTGTAGGCGTCGTCGTGGACTCCGGCGTCGATGTCGAGCATGCGGACGCCGGGTTCCGACTGGCCCCGCCTGACCGCCTCGCGGTCGCCGTCGCCCAGAGCCGCGCACACCCACAGCTTGTCCTCGACGGCGCTCAGACCGGAGACGAGGCCGCCCCCGCCGCGCTTCGAGTCGAGCGTGCCGTCCTCGCGCAGCGCATAGGACACGGGGCCGCGGTTGGACGCGACGAGGACCTGGGCAGAGTGCTCGGAGACCATGTACCCGAACCTAGCCCGTTCGGGAAGCCGCCAAACGCGAAGCCCTCCGTGAAACGTCACGCCGCGTGGCGGGACGCGTACTCCGTGATCTCCCGCATCGGCGGCCGCTCCTCGGTGTCCACCGCATGGGTGCGCGGTACGAAGCCGCTCTCGCTCCGTTCGAACTGGGTGAGCACGGGCCGCACCAGATGCCCCCGGGAGAGCCGCAGCTGGGCGGTGCGGTAGATCGCCGCGGCCATGCGGCCGAGTGCCTGGCCGTCCTGGTGGCGGTGCTTGCGTACCCCGACGTCCACCTGCGCCAGCGCGTCCAGGCCCACCGTGTGCAGGGCGTCGACGAGAAGGCCCAGCTCCACCCCGTAACCGACGGGGAAGGGGAGCCGTTCGAGCAGGGAGCGGCGTACGGCGTACTCGCCGCCCAGCGGCTGGACGAAGCCGGCCAGCTGCGGCCAGTGCAGATTGAGCAGCGGGCGTGCCACCAGTTCGGTGACCCGGCCGCCCTGGCCTGCGGCTTCTCCCAGGGGTCGGTCGTACATGGCCTTGACGAACTGGACCTCGGGGTCGGTCAGCAGGGGGCCGACGATCCCGGAGACGAAGTCCGCGGAGAAGTCCTTGAGGTCGGCGTCGATGAAGCAGACGATCTCGCCGCTGGTCACCAGCAGTGACCGCCAGAGCACCTCGCCCTTGCCGGGTACGGCCGGTATCCGGGGGAGTATCGCGTCCCGGTGCACCACCCTGGCACCCGCCCTGCGGGCCACGTCGGCGGTGGCGTCGGTGGAACCGGAGTCGATCACCACCAGTTCGTCGACGAGCCGGACCTTCTCCATCAGCTCGCGCCGGATCTCCTCGACGATCGCTCCGACCGTCGCCTCCTCGTTCAGGGCGGGCAGGACGACGCTCACCCGGGCGCGGCGCGGATCCCTCGCGCGCGCGGCCGTGAGGCGGTCGAGCGGGCGGTCATCGGCCGACCAGGAACGCCTGGTCAGCCAGCGTTCCACCTCTTCCAGCACGGTCGATACTCCCTGTATGTGATCCATCTCGCGGTTCGGACGACTATCTCAATCGTCCAGGGCTTCGGTTACAGTCTTGAACAACGCGGATGGCCCTCGCATGTCGGGGTCGGTCCGCGAATAAATGCCCGGATCGATGGTCCGGTGCCATAGCGCTCATCCAGAGGGACTGAGGGAACGGCCCGTTGAAGTCCCGGCAACCCTCCTGCCGACCGCGAGGTCACGGTAGGGAAGGTGCCAATTCCGTCTTGTGGCGAAATACGCCGCGAGGAAGATGAGGAGAAAGGGCCTCCGCCATCATGTCTGTTCAGACAGTTGCAGCGAACACCGATTCTTCTGCCGTGGACCTGGGTTCCGCCGCAGCACTTTCCTGCCGCGAATGCGGCGAGCGTTTCGAGCTCGGCCCCATTTTCGCCTGTGCGTCCTGTTTCGGGCCGCTCGAAGTGGCGTACGACCTGCCGAGCGGCTCCCCGGAAGAGCTCAAGAAGCGCATTGCCGAAGGCCCCGACAACATCTGGCGCTATGCGCCGCTGCTGCCGGTTCCGGCCGATGTCGCGAGCAAGCCCAACATCAACCCCGGCTTCACGAAGCTGGTCAAGGCCGACAACCTCGCCCGTGAGCTGGGCGTCACCGGCGGTCTGTACGTCAAGGACGACTCCGGCAACCCGACGCACTCCTTCAAGGACCGTGTCGTCGCGATCGCCGTCGAGGCCGCCCGCGCCTTCGGATTCACCACGCTCTCCTGCTCCTCCACCGGCAACCTCGCCGGTGCGGTGGGCGCCGCTGCGGCCCGTGCCGGCTTCCGCTCGTGCGTGTTCATCCCGCACGACCTGGAGCAGGGCAAGGTCGTCATGGCCGCGGTGTACGGCGGCGAACTGGTCGGCATCGAGGGCAACTACGACGACGTCAACCGCTTCTGCTCGGAGCTCATCGGCGACCCGCTCGGTGAGGGCTGGGGCTTCGTCAACGTCAACCTCCGCCCGTACTACGGCGAGGGCTCCAAGACCCTGGCGTACGAGATCTGCGAGCAGCTCGGCTGGCAGCTGCCCGACCAGATCGTCATCCCGATCGCGTCCGGGTCGCAGCTCACGAAGATCGACAAGGGCCTGCAGGAGCTGATCAAGCTCGGCCTGGTCGAGGACAGGCCCTACAAGATCTTCGGCGCCCAGGCCGAGGGCTGCTCCCCGGTCTCCACCGCCTTCAAGGCCGGACACGACGTCGTACGGCCGCAGAAGCCGAACACGATCGCCAAGTCCCTCGCGATCGGCAACCCGGCCGACGGCCCGTACGTCCTGGACATCGCCCGGCGTACCGGCGGTGCCGTCGAGGACGTCAACGACGAGCAGGTCGTCGACGCGATCAAGCTGCTGGCCCGCACCGAGGGCATCTTCGCGGAGACCGCGGGCGGTGTGACGGTCGGTGTGACGAAGAAGCTGATCGACGCCGGTCTGCTGGACCCGACGCTGACCACCGTCATCCTGAACACCGGTGACGGCCTGAAGACGCTGGACGCCGTCGCCCCGACGACCGGCCTGTCGGCCACGATCCGGCCGAGCCTGGACGCGTTCCGCGACGCGGGCCTCGCCGCCAGCTGACCACCCGAGACCGAAGGAAGGCACCCCATGAGCGTCAAGGTCCGTATCCCCACCATCCTCCGCACCTACACGGGCGGTCAGGCCGAGGTCCCGGCCGAGGGCACGATCCTCTCCGAGGTCATCGAGTCCCTGGAGACGAATCACCCGGGCATCGCCGCCCGCGTCCTGGACGACCAGGGCAAGCTGCGCCGCTTCGTGAACGTGTACGTCAACGACGACGACGTGCGCTTCGAGGGCGGCCTGCAGACGGCGACCCCGGACGGCGCCGGCATCTCGATCATCCCGGCCGTCGCCGGAGGCTGACCGCCGGGCCACGTGCCTGCGGGCGACCGTCGAGCCCCGTGACGGAGGCCGGCCGCCGAGCTCCGAGGCGGAGGCCGAGCCTCCTGTACGACTTCACAGCGTGAACACCGTTGCCCCCTCCGCAAGAGAAGCGGAGGGGGCAATTCTGCATGATTGAGCGCGGTACAGTTGGGGAAGTCCCCTCCGCTGCCTGTGCCGCCCGCATATGAGAATGCGCCCGGTCGCGATAAGAAGCAGCCAAAGTACGTGAACTCCTTGCGCCATAAGTGGCCTTTGTCAGGCCCGACTTGCCCTGGAATCGCACGAGTTCCACCTATCCGGGCGTTCAGCTGTGCCCAGAATTCTCGTCCGATTGCCCTGTTGCAGAGGGCAGTTGGGCAGATACATTCGGCCGCGGTCGACGCGTTCCGGCGCACGCCACCCTCTCCTGTCGGAGGGTGAGTTCTGACCCGGGCCCGCGAAGTGCGGTCCTGTGCAAGGGCCAGTAATAGGGGAGTTAGGCATGGCTCAGGGCACCGTCAAGTGGTTCAACGCGGAGAAGGGGTACGGCTTCATCGCGGTCGACGGTGGTGCGGATGTTTTCGTCCACTACAGCGCGATCCAGATGGACGGGTACCGCACCCTCGAAGAGGGTCAGCGAGTTGAATTCGAAATCTCGCAGGGCCAGAAGGGGCCGCAGGCGGACATGGTCAAGCTCGCCGTCGGCTGAGCTCGGCGCGGTCGGCCAACGACACTACTCACGCACGCAGGGCCCGTACCTCCGAAGAGGGGTACGGGCCCTGCGTGCGTCTTCGTGCGCCCCCGACTGTTGTCCACATCTGGAGGGGGACGCTTGCACTCGCAGGGGTCGAGTGCTAATCATTGGCGTTAGCACTCTCCAGGTGAGAGTGACAGAAACTTGGACCGGGCCGGTGAGGCCCGCAGGCTCACGGGGCAAGGAACCGCTGAGCACGCTGGCCGTCCGTCGCGGGCGCCTCTCGGTCCGGAGAAATCCACCCCTGTCCGGGAGGACCACTTCACATGGCCAAGATCATCGCGTTCGACGAGGAGGCACGGCGCGGTCTCGAGCGCGGGATGAACCAGCTCGCCGACGCCGTCAAGGTCACCCTCGGCCCCAAGGGCCGAAACGTCGTCCTCGAGAAGAAGTGGGGCGCGCCCACGATCACCAACGATGGTGTTTCCATCGCCAAGGAGATCGAGCTCGAGGACCCGTACGAGAAGATCGGTGCGGAGCTGGTCAAGGAGGTCGCCAAGAAGACGGACGACGTCGCCGGCGACGGTACGACCACCGCAACCGTTCTCGCTCAGGCGCTCGTCCGTGAGGGCCTGCGCAACGTCGCCGCGGGTGCCAACCCGATGGCTCTCAAGCGTGGCATCGAGAAGGCCGTCGAGGCCGTCTCCGCCGCTCTGCTGGAGCAGGCGAAGGATGTGGAGACCAAGGAGCAGATCGCTTCGACGGCCTCCATCTCCGCTGCCGACACCGAGATCGGCGCCAAGATCGCCGAGGCGATGGACAAGGTCGGCAAGGAAGGCGTCATCACCGTCGAGGAGTCCCAGACCTTCGGTCTGGAGCTCGAGCTCACGGAGGGTATGCGCTTCGACAAGGGCTACATCTCGGCGTACTTCGCGACCGACATGGAGCGTATGGAAACGTCGTTCGACGACCCGTACATCCTGATCGTCAACTCCAAGATCAGCAACGTGAAGGACCTCCTTCCGCTGCTCGAGAAGGTCATGCAGTCGGGTAAGCCGCTGCTGATCATCGCGGAGGACGTCGAGGGCGAGGCCCTGTCGACCCTGGTCGTCAACAAGATCCGTGGCACCTTCAAGTCCGTCGCCGTCAAGGCTCCGGGCTTCGGTGACCGCCGCAAGGCCATGCTCGGCGACATCGCCATCCTCACCGGTGGCACCGTCATCTCCGAGGAGGTCGGCCTCAAGCTCGAGAGCGCCGGCGTCGACCTGCTCGGCAAGGCCCGCAAGGTCGTCATCACCAAGGACGAGACCACGATCGTCGACGGAGCGGGTGACAGCGACCAGGTCCAGGGCCGCGTCAAGCAGATCCGTGCCGAGATCGAGAACTCCGACTCGGACTACGACCGCGAGAAGCTCCAGGAGCGCCTCGCGAAGCTGGCCGGCGGCGTGGCCGTCATCAAGGCCGGCGCCGCGACCGAGGTGGAGCTCAAGGAGCGCAAGCACCGCATCGAGGACGCGGTGCGCAACGCCAAGGCCGCCGTCGAGGAGGGCATCGTCGCCGGTGGTGGCGTCGCGCTGCTGCAGGCCACGGCCGTCTTCGAGAAGCTCGACCTGACGGGCGACGAGGCCACCGGTGCCAACGCCGTCAAGCTCGCGCTGGAGGCCCCGCTCAAGCAGATCGCCGTCAACGGCGGTCTCGAGGGTGGCGTCATCGTCGAGAAGGTGCGCAACCTGCCGATCGGTCACGGCCTCAACGCCGCGACCGGTGAGTACGTCGACATGATCGCCGAGGGCATCATCGACCCGGCGAAGGTCACGCGCTCCGCTCTGCAGAACGCCGCGTCCATCGCCGCGCTGTTCCTCACCACCGAGGCCGTCATCGCCGACAAGCCGGAGAAGGCCTCTGCGGCCGCTCCGGGCGGCATGCCGGGCGGTGACATGGACTTCTGATCCCCCTCGGGATCAGCAGCTCCACGCAGTACCTGTACGACGCCGGCCCCCGGGATTCCTCCCGGGGGCCGGCGTCGTCGCGTCCCCTCGCCGGTACCGGATACTGATGGCCCCTGCACCCGTTCGCGAGGAGCGCATACCCATGACCACCGACTCCCGGACCGGGCCGCCGAGTTCCGGCAGCGAGCGCGAGACGCTGCGGGCCTTTCTCGACTACCACCGAGCCACCCTGGCCATGAAGTGCGAGGGGCTGGACGACGAGGAGCTGCGGCGGCAGTCGATGTCCCCGTCCACGCTGTCGCTGCTCGGGCTGGTGCGGCACATGGCCGAAGTGGAACGGGCCTGGTTCCGCCGTGTGTTCGAGGACAACGAGGCGCCCATGGTCTGGTCCGACCGGATCGACTTCCAGGCGGCGTACGACGCGAGCGCCTCGACCAGGGAGGAGGCGTTCGGCGCCTGGGAGGCCGAGGTGGAGAACTCGCGCCGGATCGAGCGGGAGGCCGGGTCCCTGGACCTGACGGGCCTCCAGCCGCGCTGGGAGAAGGAGGTGTCGCTGCGGATGGTGATGGTGCACGTGCTCCTGGAGTACGGCCGCCACAACGGGCACGCCGACTTCCTGCGTGAAGGCGTCGACGGCGTCGTGGGGGCCTGAGCGCCACCGGGTGGTCCGAGCCGTGGACCGGCTGCTCTGCGCCCGAACAGTGAACGCAAAAAAATGACGTGACTCTGCATGTATTCATCATCAGTCAGAAAGGTTCTGGCAGAACTCTTGTGTCGGTGCTGCGGCGCGCCCTACTGTCGCCCCACCTTCCGAGAGAAACGGGCATGCGATGTCACGGAACATCACGGTCGCCGCGTTGACCGCCGCCGTTGTCGGACTGGGCGCCCTGACCGGCGCCCCCGCGGCCACGGGTGCGGAGGGAGAACGGCCCCCCGCGCCCGCGGTGACGCGTGCGGCCCTCGATCCGGCGCTGGTCGCCGGCCGCGGTGCCGAGGTCCCCTTCGCCGAGCAGGAGGCGGAGAACGCCGCCACGAACGGCACGGTCATCGGCCCCGACCGGGCCGCGTACACGCTGCCCGCCGAGGCCTCCGGCCGTAAGGCGGTCAGGCTGGCGCCGGGCGAGCACGTCGAGTTCACACTGCCGGGCGCCGCCGACGCGATCACCGTGCGCTACAGCATTCCTGACGCCCCGGGCGGGGGCGGCATCACCGCACCGCTCGATGTCGCCGTGAACGGCAAGAAGCGCTCCACGATGACGCTGACCTCGCAGTACGCCTGGCTCTACAACCAGTACCCGTTCACCGACGACCCCGGTGCCGGGCTGCTCCATCCGGACTGGTGGATCACCGAATGCGCCTGCGTCCCCAGCGGGACGACACCCGCCCCGACGATCACCAAGCCGTTCCGCCCGAACCACTTCTACGACGAGCAGCGCCTGCTGCTGGGCAGGAAGTACGGCGCCGGCGACACCGTACGGCTGACGGTCCCGGCCGGCAGCCGTGCCGCGTGGACCGTCATCGACGTGCTCGACTCCGAACTCGTGGGCCTCCCGCACATCGAACTCCGGGCCGCGAACGTGCTGGCCTTCGGGGCCGACCCGTTCGGGCGGCGGGACTCCGCGGGCGCCGTCGAACGGGCCATCGCCCACGCCAAGCGCAAGAACCTCCCGGTGTACATCCCGCCGGGCACGTACCAGGTCAACCGCCACATCATCGTCGACGACGTCACGATCAGGGGCGCCGGAAGCTGGTACACGACGTTCAAGGGCCGCGAGACCGCCCTCGACACCCCGGCCGCGGACGGCTCCGTCCACACGGGCGTCGGCTTCTACGGCAAGGACGCGGCCGAGGGCGGCAGCCGCAACGTCCATCTGTCCGGCTTCGCCATCGAGGGCGACGTGCGCGAGCGCATCGACACCGACCAGGTGAACGGCATCGGCGGCGCGATGAGCGACTCCAGCATCGACGGCCTGCACATCCGCCACACCAAGGTCGGCATGTGGTTCGACGGCCCCATGTCGAACCTGAGGATCACGAACAACGTCATCGTCGACCAGATCGCCGACGCCATCAACTTCCACGGCGGGGTGACGGGTTCGACAGTCGCCCACACCTTCGTACGCAACTCCGGCGACGACGGCCTCGCGATGTGGGCGGAGAAGAACGCCAACACGGGCAACACCTTCGCCCGCAACACCGTCCAGAGCCCGGTTCTCGCCAACGGCATCGCGATCTACGGCGGTACGGACAACACGGTTTCCGGCAACCTCGTCGCCGACCCCGTCCGCGAGGGCAGCGCCCTGCACGTCGGCGCCCGATTCGGCGCGGAGGCGTTCAAGGGCCGGCTGGACCTCACCGGCAACACGACGGTCCGCGCGGGTACGTACGAACTGAACTGGAACATCGGGCTCGGGGCCGTCTGGTTCTACGCCCTGGACCGGGACATCGACGCCGACATCCGGGTCACGGGGAACAACTTCCTCGACAGCACCTACAACGCGATCATGCTGGTCACGGACTGGCCGGTGAAGGACACGTACAGGATCCGCGGAGTCCACTTCAAGGACATCAAGGTCGACGGCACGGGTACGTCGGTGGTCAGCGCCCGCGCGGCGGGTTCGGCGACCTTCGAGAACGTGGACGCGCGCAACGTGGGCGCGGTCGGCGTCAACAACTGCGGGTCCTTCAACTTCACCCCGGCGGGCTCCGAGTTCACCCTGACCGACCTCGGCGGCAATGACGGCGGCGGCACCACGGGCGACTGGCTCGCGCCCTGGCTCCTGCCGAACACGATCACCTGCGACGACCGCCCGCCGGTCGTGGCACCGCCCGCGCCCGGAGCCTGGTGACCGCTTCGCACCACTGACGTCGCGCCGCCGTCGGTCCCGACGGCGGCGCGACGCGTGGGACCGGTGGTCAGGGGCGGTCGAGACCGCCGCGTGCGATGACGTCCGCGTACCAGCGGGCACTGTCCTTCACCGTGCGGCGCTGGCTCGCGAAGTCGACGTGGACGATGCCGAACCGCTTGCTGTAGCCGTACGCCCACTCGAAGTTGTCCAGGAGCGACCACAGGAAGTACCCGCGTACGTCCACGCCGTCCTCGATCGCCCGGTGCACGGCCGTCAGATGCGCGTGCAGGTACGCCACCCGCTCCGGGTCGTGGACCTGGCCCGAGGGGTCGGCGTAGTCGTCGTACGCTGCCCCGTTCTCGGTGACCATCAGGGGCAGGCCGGGCAGCTCCCCGCCGAGCCGGGTGAGGAGTTCGTGCAGCCCGTTCGCGTCCACCGGCCAGTCCATCGCGGTGCGGGGCCCGTCCGCGGGAGTGAACGCCACGTGCTTCTCGGCGCCCGCCCACGGGGAGGGGGACTCCGACGAACCGGCGGAAACGACGCTGGGGGAGTAGTAGTTGATGCCGAGGGAGTCCAGGGGTGCGGAGATGACCTCCAGGTCCCCGGCGCGGACGAAGGACCAGTCGGTGACCGACGCCGTGTCCTGCACCAGGTCCTGGGGAAGCCGCCCGTGGAAGACCGGGTCCAGGAAGATCCGATTGGCGACGGCGTCGATCCGGCGCACGGCCTCATGGTCCGCCGGGGTGTCCGTCAGCGGTCGCAGGGCGTGCAGGTTCAGGGTCAGCGACACCTCGGCGGAGGACGGCAGCAGGTTCCGCAGGACGCCGGTCGCGCTGCCGTGGGCCAGGTTGAGGTGGTGGGCCGCGCGCAGGGCTGCGAGGTCGCTCGTACGACCGGGGGCGTGGACCCCGTTCCCGTACCCGAGGAAGGCGGCGCACCAGGGCTCGTTGAGCGTCGTCCAGGTGGCCACCCGGTCGCCGAGCGCCCGCGCCACGAGCGCGGCGTACTCGGTGAACCGGTGTGCCGTCTCGCGCTCCGGCCACCCGCCCGCGTCCTCCAGTTCCTGCGGCAGGTCCCAGTGGTAGAGCGTCGCCACGGGCCGGATGCCGGCGCCCAGCAGCTCGTCGACGAGCCGCCGGTAGAAGTCGAGTCCGCGCTCGACGGCGGGGCCGCGGCCGGTCGGCTGGACCCGGGGCCAGGACACCGAGAAGCGGTAGTCGGTGACGCCGAGGTCCTTCATCAGGGCCACGTCCTCCGGCATCCGGTGGAGGTGGTCGGCGGCGATGTCACCGGTGTCGCCGTTGCGGACCTTGCCGGGGGTTCTGCTGAAGGTGTCCCAGATGGACTCGGTGCGGCCGTCCTCGGTGGCCGCTCCCTCGATCTGATAGGCGGCGGTGGCCGTCCCCCAGCGGAATCCGGTGGGGAACCGCAGCCCCGCCGCGGTGGTGGGGCGGGCATCGACAGCGGTCATGAGACAGGCACTCCAGAGGTGAGGTGGGGTGGTGGGGGGAGGGCTCAGCCCTTGACGGCTCCCTGCATGATCCCGCCCACGATCTGCCGGCCGAGCAGGCCGAAGACCAGCAGTACGGGGAGGGTGCCGAGCAGGGTGCCGGCCATGATCACCGACTGGTCGTGGACGTAGCCGCCGCCGAGCTGCCGCAGGGCGACCTGTACGGTCGGCTCCTGCGAGGACAGGGCGATGATCGGCCAGAAGAAGTCGTTCCACGCGGTCATGAAGGTGAGCATGCCGAGCACCGCCATGCCGGGCCGGGCGATCGGGATGACGATCGACCAGAAGATGCGCGCGGTCGACGCGCCGTCGACCCGGGCCGCCTCGATCAGTTCGTCGGGCAGCGACTGCACCAGGTACTGGCGCATGAAGAACACCCCGAAGGCCGACACGAGGCCGGGCAGGATGACGGCCTGGAGCTGGTTCACCCACTGGAGTTCCGCGATCAGCATGAACAGCGGGATGACGCCGAGCTGCGGGGGGATCATCATCGTGCCGATGGTCAGGGTGAGCAGTGCTCCGCGGCCCTTGAAGCGCAGCTTGGCGAAGGCGAATCCGGCCAGGGTGCAGCACAGCACGGTGCCGACCGTGATGGAGCCGGACACGATGAACGAGTTCAGCAGCGCCTTGCCGATCGCCGCCTCCTCCAGCACCGCTTCGAAGTTCTTGATGAGGTTCGGGCCGGGCAGCAGGCTGGGCGGGACCTTGGCGAGGTCCGCGTTGGAGCGGCTGGCCGCGACGATCGTCCAGTAGAACGGGAACGCGGAGATCAGCAGCGCGAATCCGAGGATCAGGTAGGAGAGCCAGCCGCCCTGCATGCCCCGTGGTCCGCGCTTGCGCCGACCGGGCGGAGTCGTGGGCGGGACGGTCTCGGGCGCGGTCGGCGGTGCGGTGAGCGTGGTCATCGGCCGGCCTCCTTACGGGCACGGCGGCGCACGACGAGGGCGTTGGCCCCGACGAGCACCACGATCAGGACGAACATCACCCAGGCGATGGCGGCGGCCCGGCCCAGGTGGAAGAAGCCCCAGCCCTGCTCGTACATGTACAGGCCGAGGGTCTGGTACTGGTGCGCGATGCCGCCGGAGATGGACCCCTCGAAGAGCAGCGGTTCGCCGAACAGCTGGGTGGCGCCGATCGTCGACACGATCACCGTGAAGACGATCGTGGGCCGCAGGCCGGGCAGCGTGACATGGACGAACTGCCGCCAGCGCGACGCCCCGTCCATCTCGGCGGCCTCGTACAGCTCGCTCGGGATGGACTGCATGCCCGCCAGGTAGATCAGTGCGTTGTATCCGGTCCAGCGCCAGACGACGATGGTGGAGACGGCGATCTGCGAGGCGACCGTGCCGGTCTGCCAGTCCACGGGGCTGAGGCCGACCAGGCCCAGCACGTAGTTGATCAGCCCGAAGTCGCGGCCGAAGAGCTGGGCGAACACCAGCGTCGCGGCGGCCACCGAGGTGGCGTACGGGAGCAGGATCGCCGTACGGATGAAGGTGCGCCCGCGCAGCTTGTAGTTGAGCAGGTGCGCGAGTCCCAGGGCCATCGCGAGCTGCGGGACGGTGGACAGCACGCCGATGGTGAACGTGTTGCGCAGGGAGGTCCAGAAGTACTCGTCGGCGAACAGCGCCGTGTAGTTGGCGATGCCGCGCCACTCCATGTCGCCGCTCGTCTGGAGTTCGACGCGGTAGAGCGAGACGAACGCCGTGTAGAGCAGCGGGAAGAGACCGAAGGCGGCGAAGAGGGTGAGGAACGGGGCGATGAAGGCGTACGGCGAGAAGGTCTGCCAGGTGCGCCGGAGGGCGGCGGCCCGGCCGTCGCCGGATCCGGGTCCGGGCGCCCGGGGCGCGGCCTTCGCGGTGGCGGTGAGGGTCACGGTGCGGCCCTTCGGGGAGGTGCGGGCGGGGGGTCGGGGGTGGTGCGAAAGACGGGGCGGTGCGGGAGCCGGGGTGTCACGGGGGCGGGGGCCGGTTCGCCGTCGTGCGGAGGCGGACCGGCCCCGGCGGGGCGGTGACGGGGTGTCGCAGCCCTCGTGACGCGGTGAAGGGGTGTCAGCCGATCACGTTCGCGACACCCTTCTTCGCCGTCTCCCACGCCTTGGCCGACGAGGTGCCCTTGCGCTCCACCTCGCTCAGCGCGTTGGTCAGCTGCTGGGCCACGTTCTGGTCGTGCACACCCAGCACCTGGACCGGGGACGCCTTCGCCGCGTCACCGAAGATCTGGCCGATCGGCGCGTCGGTGAAGTACGGGTCCTTGGCGGCGGCGACCTTCTCGATCGCGCCCGTCGAGGACGGGAAGTTGCCCTGCTTCTGGAAGAGCTTGGCCTGCTGCTCGGGGGCGGTGAGCCACTTGATCAGCTCGTACGCCTCCTTCTTGTGCTCGGCCGCACGCGGGACCGAGAGGTAGGAGCCGCCCCAGTTGCCGGCGCCGCCGGGCAGCTTGGCGATGTCCCACTTGCCCTTGCCCGCGTCGCCGGCCTGGCCCTTGATGTAGCCGAGCATCCAGGCGGGGCACGGGATGGTGGCGAAGGATCCGGCGGCGAACGCCTGGTTCCACTGCGGCGACCACTGGTCGAGCTTGGCGCTCAGCCCGGCGTCGGAGGCCTTGACCGAGGTGTCCCAGGCCTGCTTGACCGCCGGGTTCTTCTCGTAGATCAGCTCACCGGAGGCGTCGTAGTACCGCTCCTTCTCCTGGCCGATCATGATCCCGTAGAGGCTGCCGATGCTGTCCAGCCAGGCGCTCTTGGCGGGGGCCTTCTTCTTGTACTGCTTGCCGAGCTCCAGGTAGCCGTCCCAGGTGGACCACTTCTGGGCGAGTTCCTCGCGGTCGGTGGGCAGCCCGGCCTGCTTGAACAGGTCGGTGCGGTAGCACATCGCCTCCGGCCCGACGTCGGTGCCGAGGCCGAGGATCTTGCCGTCCTTGGTGGTCGCCGCCGACCACTTGGCTTCGGCGAACTGGTCCTTGAGCTTGTCGGCGCCGAACTCCTTGAGGTCCGCGAACTTGTCGGACTGCTGCTGGGTGACCGACGCGATGCGGCCCACCTCGATGCCCTGCACATCGGCGAGCCCGCCGCCGCCGGCCAGCCGGGTCTGCAGCGACTTCCAGTAGTCGGCCTCGTCCTGGGTGTCGCTCTGCTTGATGGTCACGCCGGGGTTGAGCTTCTCGTACTCCGCGTACAGCCCGGCTTCCTTGTAGCCGAACGATCCGAAGAGGTCGACGGTCAGTGTGACCTTCCCGTTCGCACTGTCGGAGGAGTCCGAGGTACCGGATCCACAGGCGGCGAGGAGCGCTCCGGCGAGGACGACCGCGCCGAGGCGGACGGTGGCTCTCTTGGCGGCTCGGGTGATGGGCATGGGAAGCCTCCCTTGGCTTCGGGATGAACCGAGCGCTTGAGAGCGCTCTCAAAACCTGCGCCTGGAGCGTCTCTCAGGGTTCTCCCGCCGTCAAGACTCGAACGCATAACGGCTTTGCGTTACGCCCAACTACCGCCTGTGTGAGTTCTCTTGACACTTACGTTTCAGAAGTTTTACGTTCCTTGGCACTTGAGAGCGCTCTCGAAAACGCTCCCGCCCCCCATGACACCGAGGTGCTGCCCATGCAAGCCAACCTCTCCAGATCCGCTGCGGCGACGGTCCTGGCCCTCGCCCTGGCCGCCGTGGCTCTGGGCCCCGCCGCTTCCCCGGCGGCAGCCGCCACCATCCCCGCCGGCTCCGGCAGTTACACCGACAGCCGCCCTGCCGGTACCTCCGGACCCACCACCAACACCGGTGCTCCCGTCACGCCGAAGCTCACCGCGGCGGCGAGGAACAAGCCGGTCCCCACCAACGACTGGTGGTCCTCCCTCGCCTACCAGCGCTACGGCGACAACCCGTACTCCACCCCGATGTACGGCCACCCCCTGACCTACCAGGCCACCTCGGGCGGCCTGGAGGTCGGCTACCCGACCGCCCCCGCGGTCGTCGGCGACGGCCGCCAGTACGAGTACGCCCACAAGGCCGACCTCACCGTCGGACTCAACGGCCTCAACTCGCCGGACACCAAGGCCGACGACTGGTCCGACTGGACCGTCACCCCCTACTGGTCGGACGGCACCCGCACCCTGCGCACGACCATCGGGCACGGCATGCCCTTCGTGTATGCCAAGGGCTCCGGCGGCGACGCCCGGATCACCACGGCCGGTACCCCCACCGTCTTCGCGGACAACGGCAACGTCCTCGGCATCACGGTCGCCGGCCACCACTACGCGCTGTTCGCCCCGACCGGCAGCGACTGGAACGTCTCCGGCACGGCGATCACCGCCGGGCTCGGCGGCAAGGACTACTTCTCGCTCGCCGTGCTGCCGTCCACGGACGCGCTCGCGACCTACCGGAAGTACGCCTTCAGCTTCGTCACCGGCTCCAAGGTGGCCTGGGAGTCCACCGGCGGCACGGTCAAGGCCACCTACAGCCTGACCACGGAGGCGAAGGAGGGCACCGAACGCGGCACGCTCCAGGCGCTGTACCGCCACCAGTGGCTGCACACCTCCGACGCGCTCACGCCGTACACGTACGTCTCCCCGCGCGGCACCATGAAGGTGCGGGAGTCCGCCTCCTTCACCACCAGCCAGAAGAACCAGGGCGTGCTGCCCGCCCTGCCCGCGTCCAGCGGGGTCGACAAGGCCCGGCTGACCGGATACCTGAACGAGGTGGCGAACGCCTCCGACCCGTTCTCCGGGGCCAGCGACACGTACTGGACCGGCAAGGCGCTCGGCCGCCTCGCCCAGCTGGTTCCCGTCGCCGACCAGATCGGCCAGACGGGTATCCGGGACAAGCTCCTCGGCCTGATGAAGGGCCGCCTCCAGGAGTGGTTCACGGCGGGCGGGGCGAGCGAGTTCAGCTACGACAAGGACTGGAAGACGCTCACCGGCTACCCGGCCTCGTACGGCAGCGACACCGAGCTCAACGACCACCACTTCCACTACAGCTACTACGTGTACGCGGCGGCGATCGTCGCCCAGTACGACCAGGCATGGGCCGCCGACTCCGCCTGGGGCACCATGGTCAAGACCCTGGTCCGCGACACCGCCAACCCGAGCCGCACGGACACCGCGTACCCGTTCCTGCGCGGCTTCGACGTGTACGCGGGCCACAGCTGGGCCTCCGGTCACCAGGGCTTCGCGGCGGGCAACAACCAGGAGTCCTCGTCGGAGTCCATCAACCTCAGCGCGGGCCTCGTCCTGTGGGGTGCGGCGACGGGTGACACCGGGCTGCGCGACCTCGGCAGCTACCTGCTGACCACCGAGTCGGAAGCGATCACGCAGTACTGGTTCGACGCCGACCAACAGGTCTTCCCCGGCTCCTTCGGCCACGACACGGTCGGCATGGTCTGGGGCAGCGGCGGCGCGTACTCCACCTGGTGGACCGCGAACCCGGAGGAGATCCACGGCATCAACGTCCTCCCCGTCACCGGTGGTTCGCTGCACCTGGCCCGCGAGAAGGCCGCCATCAAGCGGAACATCGCCGAGATGGAGCGCGAGAACGGCGGACCGGCCGTCGAGTGGCGCGACCTGCTCTGGCAGTTCGAGTCGCTCGCCGATCCTGCCCTGGCGAAGGCCAAGTGGGACTCCGGCAACGCGGGCTACACCCCGGAGCAGGGTGAGTCCAAGGCGCACACGTACCACTGGATCACCACGCTCGACACCCTGGGCGCACCCGACATGACGGTCAGCGGGAACATCCCGACGTCCGCCGTCTTCACCAAGAACGGCGTCCGCACCTACGCCGCTCACAACTACGACTCCACCGCCCGCACCGTCACCTTCTCCGACGGCAAGACCCTCTCCGTCCCGGCCCGCTCCACGGCCACCGGCACGGGCACCGGCGGCGGCGACCCGGATCCCGAGGAGCCGGGCCCGTCCACCGGCAACACCTTCCGGCTGAAGTCCGGCGGCACCCTCACCACCGCCACGGACGGCGCGGCGGGAGCCGACACGCTGGCCTCGGCGGACGGCGTCAACCGGGACGGCACGCCGTACAAGCCGACGGTCTACGAGATCAAGAAGGTCGACGGGACCCTCGCGGCGGGTGCGTCCACCGCATTCCGCCTCCGGGTCGACGCGGGTACGAAGGTCGGGCTCGCCCCGCAGGTCAGGATCAGTTACGACCTCACCGGTGACGGCACGTTCGACCGGGTCGAGACCTTCCGCTACTTCGCGACCGACCCGGTCACGGGCTGGGAGGAGTACACCCAGGCGGCGGGCACCGCGGCGGTGACCGGAAGCCTGGGCAACCTGACGGCCGGAACGGTCCGTCTGGAGATCTGGAACGCGCTGGGCAACGGCACGTCCCAGGTGCAGACCGGTACGGACGCGGCGGTCGTGAAGATCCCGTACGTCTGAGCGTGACCCTGTGCGGCGGGTCCCGGCCCCTCAGGCCGAGGCCCGCCGCACGAGTGTGGTCGGTGTGATCACCGAGTCGGGGGCGCCCGCCCCCGCACGGTCCTTGTGCAGACCGCGCAGCAGCAGCCGGGCCATCAGCCGGCCCTGGCCCTCGATGTCCTGCCGGATGGTCGTCAGCGGCGGGTCGGAGACCTCGGCCACCGAGTCCATGTCGTCGAATCCGACGAGTGCGACCTGCTCGGGCACCGCGATCCCGTGCTCGCGCAGTACCCGCAGCGCACCCGTGGCCATCAGGTCGTTGGCCGCGAACACCGCGTCCAGATCGGGCCGCCGGTCCAGCAGTTCCGCCATCGCCCGCGCCCCGCTCTCCACCGTGAACGCCCCCTCGGCGACGAGCGTCGGGTCCGTCTCCAGCAGGATGTCCCGGTAGCCGTCGAGGCGGTCCGTCGCCGAGGTCTGGTCGGGCGGCCCCCCGATGTACGCGATCCGCTCCCGCCCCAGGTCCCGCAGGTACTGCACGGCCACCCGCGCCCCGCCCCGGTTGTCGGCGTCCACGTACTGCACGGCCTGATCGCCGGGTGCCGCGGTCCAGCTCGGCCGGCCGCCGTACACCGTCGGGATCCCGGCCCGCCGGGTGATCGCGGGCAGCGGGTCGTCGGTGTGCAGCGAGAACGCGAGGGCCCCGTCGACATGGCCGCCGGACAGGTAGCGCGCGATCCTGTCGAAGTCCGCGGGACCTTCCACGATCAGCAGCACCAGCTGGGTGTCGTGGGAGGCCAGTTCCTTGCTGATGCCGCGGAGCTGCTGGGAGAAGAACGGGTCCGAGAAGATCCGGATCTCCGGCTCCGCGATGACCACGGCCACCGCCCCGGTCCGCCGGGTGACGAGCGTGCGGGCGGCGTGGTTGGGGATGTACCCGAGCTCGTCGACGGCCTGGCGCACCTTGTCGACCAGCGGTTTGCGGACCCCTTCGCCCCCGTTGACCACCCGGGACGCAGTGGCCCGGGAGACACCCGCGAGCGCCGCGACGGCTTCCAGAGTGGGCCGGGACCCGGGGTGCTGCTCGGCCAAGGCGTGCGCTCCTCGTTGCTGGGCGGCGGCACGGGCAGAACGTGGCACCGCCGGATCGCCTACAGCCTAACGCCGGGGCCGGTCAGCAGACTGAGAGCGCTTCCAATCGGTGGCCCCGATGGCCCTGGGCGTGACCGGAGCCGCCGGGGTCGCCGAGCATCGTCAGGCATCGTCGAAGGCCGCGTGCACGCACTTGCCGTCCGTGAGCGGCTCGGTGAACACCCGGGCTCCCAGGTCCTCCGCGATGTGCAGACCCATGCCGCCGGTGCCGTCGGTCAGATCCGGGGCGCGGGGGGCCGGTGGGACGCAGGAGCAGTCGGTCACCGCGATGTCCAGGGTGCCCGCGGCGGTGGTCAGGGTCAGGGAGCTGGGCCCGGGGGCGTACCGGACCGCGTTGGTGACCAGTTCGGACACGATCAGCAGGACGTCGTCACGGCGGCCCGGGTCGAGCGAGGGCAGGATCCGGTGGAGGAAGGCGACGGCTGCGCGGCGTGCGTGCGAGGGGGCTTCGGGGCCGGGCGGCAGGGAAATGGTCTGCGCGCCCAGCCGGGCGGGGTTGACGGGTGGGGGTGCGGTCGTTGTGGTCATGACGGTGTCGCGATGAGGACGCGGGTCTCCACCCGCTCGGTCACCTCGTCGAAGGGTGTTCCGGAGTTCAGCAGCGCGGCCTTGCGCTCGCGGTCCGCGCCGGCCTGTGCCGCCCGTACGCGGTCGACCGCCCTGCGGTGCGCCAGGGTCATGATCCAGGTCATCGCACTGCCGCGGTCGGGCTTGAACCGGCCGGAGGTGCGCCACACTTCGAGCAGCACGTCCTGGACCACCTCCTCCGACTGCGCCGGATCGCGCAGCACCCGGTGGACCAGGCCCATCACCGGTCCGGCGGCCCTGTCGTAGACGCCGGTGAAGGCCTCCCGGTCCCCTTCGGCGGTCCAGAGCATCAGCTGGTCCAGATCGGGCTCCTCCGTCCGCTGCCCGGCTTCTCCTCCGCGATCGGCGGATTGCACCTGGATACCTCGCTGACCTGTCGACGTGGGATCGGCGACCGCTCCCGGAGCGATATAAGCACCCAATAGCCGTGAAGGCTCTGTATGTGTATCGAAGCGGTGAAACTCAGGCTCTGGCGTGATCGGTGCAGGGAAGGGGTGACCGGGAGGGGAGCCCTCCGGCCCTCTGCCGCATTCTCTGTCATGCCCCTGGCGGAACGAGCGATCCACCCCCACAATGCTGTGGGAGCGCTCCCATATGTCGAAGTCCCCGGCTCCCACACCACTCGCACCCAGTCGACGAAAGGTCCTCCCGGTGAATGCCTCACCACTCCCCGCGCGGCCCGCGCCCGCCCGCCCCCGGCACGGGCGGCGCGTGTTCGGGATGTCAGCCGCCGCCTTACTGTTCTCAGCGGCCCTGGCTGTGCCCGGCACGGCCGGCGCCCAGGAGGCCGACCCCGGCCCCGAACAGATAGCCAACGGCGACTTCGCCGCCGGTACCGCTCCTTGGTGGTGGACGGCCAACACGTCCGGCGCCGTGACCGAGGGCCGGCTCTGCGCCGAGGTCCCGGCCGGGACGGTCAACCCGTGGGACGTCATCATCGGCCAGAACGACATCCCGATCGTGGCGGGCGAGAGCTACACGCTCAGCTACACGGCCTCGTCGACCGAACCCCTCACCGTGCAGACCCGTGTCCAGGAGGCCACCGCTCCGTACGCCACGGACCTCGCCACCGCCGACCCGGTGGGACCGGACGCCGTGACGGTCAGCCACGTCTTCACCGCCGCGGCCGACCGCGCGGGCGCCCAGGTCGCCCTGCAGATCGGGGGCGGCGACAGCGCGACCACCTTCTGCCTCGACGACGTGTCGCTGCGCGGCGGAGCCGAGCCGCCCGTGTACGAGCCGGACACCGGGTCGCCGGTCCGCGTCAACCAGGTCGGATACCTGCCCCACGGCCCCAAGAACGGCACGGTGGTCACCGACGCCGACGCACCGCTTCCCTGGTCCGTGAAGGCAGCCGACGGCACGACGGCCGCCACCGGCACGACCGTCCCGCAGGGAGAGGACCCGAGCTCCCGCCAGCAGGTCCACACCTTCGACTTCAGCAGCCTGACCACTGCGGGCGACGGCTACACCGTCGAGGTCGACGACCAGGTCAGCGAGCCGTTCTCGCTGCGCGCCGACCTGTACGACAGTCTGCGCTCCGACGCGCTGGCGTACTTCTACCACAACCGCAGCGGCATCCCCATCGACGCGGACCTCGTCGGTGACGCCTACGCGCGGCCGGCCGGACACATCGGTGTGGCGCCCAACAAGGGGGACACGGACGTCCCGTGCCAGCCCGGTGTCTGTGACTACCGGCTGGATGTGTCGGGCGGCTGGTACGACGCGGGCGACCACGGGAAGTACGTGGTCAACGGCGGGATCTCGGTGGCCCAGCTCATGGCCACGTACGAACGCACCCTGACCGCCGACGACGCCGAGTCGGCGGAGCTCGGGGACGGCGCGCTGCGGGTGCCGGAGCGGGGCAACGCCGTACCGGACATCCTCGACGAGGCCCGCTGGGAGATGGAGTTCCTGATGCGGATGCAGGTCCCGGCCGGTGAGCCGCTGGCAGGGATGGCCCACCACAAGATGCACGACGCCGGCTGGACCGGGCTGCCGCTGGCCCCGCACCTCGACCCCCAGCAGCGTGAGCTGCACCCGCCCTCGACGGCCGCCACGCTCAACCTGGCCGCCGCGGCCGCCCAGTGCGCCCGGCTCTACGCCCCGTTCGACGCGGCCTTCGCGGGCCGCTGCCTGAAGGCCGCCCGGACCGCCTGGGCCGCGGCCCAGGCGCACCCGGACGTCCTCGCCGACCCGAACGACGGCACGGGCGGCGGCACATACAGCGACGGCGACGTCTCGGACGAGTTCTACTGGGCGGCATCGGAGCTGTTCACCACGACGGGCGAGGCCGCGTTCCGCCAGGCCGTGCTCTCCTCCCCGCTGCACGGCGACACGGACGCGGTGTTCCCGGCCGGCGGCGGGATCTCCTGGGGCTCCACCGGCGGCTTGGGCGTGCTCACGCTGGCCACCGTGCCGAACGGCCTGACAACGGCACAGCTCGGTGAGGTCCGGTCCGTCGTCACCACGGCCGCCGACCGCTACGCCGCGCAGTCCCGTGCGCAGGTGTACGGGCTCCCGTACGCGCCGAAGGACGAGGACTACGTCTGGGGTTCCAACAGCCAGGTCCTGAACAACATGATCGTGCTGGCCACGGCCCACGACCTGACCGGCGAAGCCGCCTACCAGGACGCGGTGCTGAGCGGTGCCGACTACCTCCTCGGCCGCAATCCGCTCAACCGGTCGTACGTCACCGGCTACGGCGAGCGGGACTCCCGCAACCAGCACCACCGCTTCTGGGCGCACCAGAACGACCCGGACCTTCCCCACCCGCCGGCCGGCTCGATCGCGGGCGGACCGAACCTCACGGCCGTCGCCTCCGGTGACCCGGTCGCCGTGGAGAAGCTGGGCGGTTGCGCACCCGCGATGTGCTACGTCGACGACATCGGCTCCTGGGCCACCAACGAGGTGACCATCAACTGGAACGCGCCGCTCGCCTTCATCGCCTCGTATCTGGACGACGCGGGCGACGGACGGGGGACCGCGTCGCGCACGTGCGAGGTCTCCTACACCTCGCACCCCTGGAACAGCGGCTCGACGGTCACGGTGAAGCTCAAGAACACCGGCTCGGAGCCCGTCTCGCCCTGGGAGCTGACCTGGCTCCTGCCCGGCGAGCAGGCGGTCAGCCACACCTGGAGCGCTCAGTTCGACCAGCACGGCAGGACGCTCAGCGCCCGGCCACTGTCCTGGAACCGGGTGATCGCACCGGGTGCCACGGTCGACTTCGGGTTCAACACCAAGGCGTCAGGGGCTTCGGCCGCCCCCAGCACGTTCAAGTTGAACGGCCGTTCCTGCAGGGCGGGCTGATCCTCCGTCCGCGATCGCGCCCGGGTGCGGCCCGCCTTCCGGCGGACCCCGCGCCCGGGCGCATCAGTGCCGGGTGCGCGCCATGGACTCCCTGGACCTGACGGTCCTGTCCTGCCGCGGGACGAGGCCCGCACGGACCGCCGTCATCCGCTCGCGCACCCCGGTGGTGGGCACCGCTCCAGGGGGTCCGGCGGGGCCGTCCACCGGTTCGCCGCGGCACGGCCCGCACCGGCCGCCGGGCAGCGCCTCGGGGCTGCCCGGCGCACGGCACACGCTGCATTCCAGGGTGCGCAGGACGGTCCGTGGGGCCGGGTGGGTCCGCTCGGGCGGCAGCTTGTCGATGAGGCGGCGCCGGACGAGGGATGCGGCGTGGTGGACCACGGCGGGGAGTCCTTCGGTCAGGGCGCGTAGCGTCTCCGCCTCGGTGGCGCCCCGCTCGAACCACTCACTGACCTGCGGTTCCAGGTTCACGCAGTCCGTCGCCGACAGGCTCAGCGAGGGTGCGGTACGGCCCAGGGCGGCCAGCAGGACGAACGCCCGTGAGCGGGTGGGACGCCGGTCCTCCTGCGGTACGTCGCCCCGGGTGAACGCCGCCCACCAGTCGTCGTCGCGCGCGGTCCGTGAGAAGAACGTCCGGGTGACCCAGAGCAGGACCTCCTCGGTGGCGACGCACTCACTGCCCCGGCGCAGATGCCCGGCCGCCTGGATCCGGTTGAGGGCGGTGCGCAGGGCGCACTGCCCGTACGGGAGCCACTTGGCCAGCGTCTTCACGGAGATGTCGGCGCCGTCGGGCAGCCGGTCGATGTACGCGGCGACGGCCGCCTCACGGGGCGGCAGGTGCGCGAAGTCCCGCTCGCTGCGGGGGCGTTGGTCCGGAGCCGAGCGCTTGCCGTAGCCGGGGTTGGCCATCGGGTGCGGGGGCTCGTACGGGGTGGAGGGGGCAGCACTAAACTGGCTCACAGCCATCAGATCGCGCTTTCGATCGAGGTGGTCAGACCCCTGTCAGGTGTTACAGCACCGGGCGGGGGTCGATTCGTCATTCGGCACGCTAGAGCGTTGCAACCCTCCGTTGCAAGTCGGTCACGAAAAGTCAACCCGCCAGGCAGGGAGGGTGGGTGGGAAGCAGTCCCTCCACCCATTCCGCTGAAAGAGCGCTCGGAACTCGCCGCTTGAGCCCCGGCCGATCCCGTGTCAGTCGTGGAACCGGTCCGCCAGGGGCAGCGTCTCGCACACAGTGATCAACGCGGCGGACGCCGCCGAACGTGCGCTTCGGGGCAGCGCTCCGCGCGAACAGCCGGGGGTGCGGCTGCCCCGGAATCGAGGGAAGGCGGCCAACTCGTGTTCAGCATGCTGGTGTTCCCCGCGATACTCGCAGGCCCCGTCTGGCTCATCGCGGTCCTCGTCAAACTCATCTCCGTCTGCCTGCCCGGACGCCGTGCCGACTGGTCCGTGGACCTGCTCCGCTGGTGCGCCGGAATGTCGGTGGCAGCTGTCGTGGGCCTCTGCGCGTGGGGCGTCGGCACGGTCCAGCTCTTGACGCACGAGTCCGAGTCCGGGGCGAACTCGTCGCCCTCGCCCGCCTGTCGCGAAGCACTGCCGACCGCTGTCGAGAACATCAGCGGCTACCGCCCTTCCTACGTGCCTCTGGGATTCGACTGCGTCCTGAACGACGGGACCACCTACCCGAGCAGTAGTGGCTACGCCTGGGCGAACGCACTCATCGTCGGGTTCGGCGTGAGCGCTGTCGTGCTGGTGGTGGCAGCCGGACATGCCCGGGCGCGCCGGGCCCCGGGGGCAGGCGCGCCGCGTGAGAGCTGCCCGACGGGTGATGATCGATGAGTTTCTCCACGATCCGCAGTCAACCCCGTCGAGAATCAGCACACGAGACACCGACACATCCGGGAGACCTTCGATGCGCACCCTGATCACCACCGCCTTCATCTCACTCGACGGCGTCGTGGAGGCCCCGGGCGGCGAGCCCGGCTACCGGAACTCGGGCTGGACCTTCAAGGACGTGGAGTTCCTCCCCGAAGCGTTCGAAATCAAGGGCCGGGAGCAGAAGGAAGCCTCCGCGATGCTGATGGGCCGGGCCAGCTACGAGGCGTTCAGCCCGGTCTGGCCGGGCATGGAGGACTTCGCCGACTACAAGGTCATGCCGAAGTACGTCGTCTCCACCACGCTCACCGAGGACGCACTGGTCCCGGACTGGGGCCCGACCACGATCCTGCGCTCGCTCGACGAGGTCGCCGCGCTGAAGGAGACCGAGGGCGGCCCGATCATCGTCCACGGCAGCGCCGCCCTCAACCAGGGCCTCTCGGACGCCGGCCTGATCGACCGCTACCACCTGCTCGTCTTCCCGCTCCTGCTCGGCGCGGGCAAGCGCCTGTTCAGCGCCACGGACAAGGACACCCAGAAGCTGCGGCTCGTCGAGCACGAGGCTTACCCCAACGGCCTGCAGAAGAACGTCTTCGACGTCGTCCGCTGAACAGGGCTCCTACAGGCCGCGAAGCGCCTCGTGGAGATCGTCGTAGATGCTCCAGCAGATGACACTGCCGTCCTCGGTCAGGCTGCCCATGTACCAGAGGGGGTCGTCGGCGGCCTTCACGATGCAGAGCCCGTGGAAATCCAGGACGATCTCCGGTCGGAGCCGTTCGTCCTGATCCGGCCAGCCCGTCACGACACGGTCGGTGTCGAGGGGGACGGCCCCCCGGTCACCGGAGACGTCGCGGATCTCCTCCAGGGTCCAGCCTGCCGGCAGCACCGCTCCGCCTGTCCTCGTCATCCCGTGATGATGGCAGAACAGTCGGCCCGCGCCTGGTCGAGGGCGGTAGGCATCGCCTGGAGCAGTACCCGCCGACCGGGTGTGGGTGAGAGCGGCCACGCTGCCTCAATGGCGAGTCGCTGCCGTGTGGACTGGGCGAGCCCAGTGGTGAATGGCCTGTTCGTCGGCGGCCACGACCTGCTTGCCGGATGGCTCATGGGCGGTTTCACGGTCGGTGTACGTCGCGCTGCGGGTCCGCACTGGTGCGTCAATCGTGTCGTCGGCAACGATCCGCCGAAGCCTTGTGTCTGCCTCGGCGGCCAAGCGCCGCACTTCAGGTGCGCGCGTGCTCGAGTCTGTACGTCCGAGCCCGACGGAAGTCGAGGTAGGCCAGCAGGATGATGATCACGGGTACGAGGGTGCACATCAAGCCCAGTCGCAGCTTGCCCTCGGCCAGAGCAGAGACCGCGACGATCACGACCGCACCACCGACGAACCCCAGGAGCTGCCGGTAGGAGCGGAAAGCCCCCAAGGCGGCGAACCCGGCATTGGGCTCCCCGGGCTCCTCGTCATCGAACGCCGCGCGTACAGGGTGCTCGGCATGTTCCTTCCTTGCCTGTCGCCAGGCAAGGAACCAGCGGGTGAGTAGGTAGAGGGCCAGCACACCGAGGTAGAACCACCACTCAGCTGGACTGTCGGGTAAGGAGCGAGCCAGTGTCATGGCATCCGCTTACCCCCGCTCCATGAAGGCAGACGACTCGGCATTCCGCCCGGTCCGCACATCCCGCTGGCTCTCGGCTATCAACCTGATAGGGCTGAGCGTGGGCGAGCGTGGCGTTGAAGCCCGGCAATGCTCCCGCGCCGCCTTCGGATCGCTGGGGGCGTACGCCGGGTGGTTATCGTCGTCTTGACTGTCGAAGACGTAGAAGAGGAACTCCTCGTCCAGGACAGTCTGGAGTCTCACCAGAGCGTCAACTGAGCGGGGTGAACAGGTGCGAACGGTATCCAGCCACGCAAAGAAGCGGATGCTGCTGTGCCGGCAGACCACGATTCGCTGCCCCACCCGAACTGTGGACTGACAGCGCAGGGCGTCCCAGGACACCTCGGGCGCCCGGCAGAGAGGTCGCCAATGCAGAAACCGGCCGCGTGTCGGCTCTGGGGGCATGCCCTTGTGCCGTTCGGACGAAGACGCACGACACCCGCCCGGCGAACATCGCCGGGCGGGTGTCGTGGGGGTGTGTGGTTCAGGCGGGGGTGATGTTCTCCGCCTGGGGGCCCTTCTGGCCCTGGGTGACGTCGAAGTTCACCTTCTGGCCTTCCTGGAGCTCACGGAAGCCGGAGCTTGCGATGTTGGAGTAGTGGGCGAAGACGTCGGGGCCGCCGCCGTCCTGCTCGATGAAGCCGAAGCCCTTTTCCGAGTTGAACCACTTAACGGTTCCACTGGCCATTTCGTCCTCCAAGGGGACTCGAAGTCGGCTACCGCACCTTGCGGACGCCGGAGGTGATCGCCTGGCCCTCAGGACGTCAACAGCAAAATCGCCCATGAACACGCTCACGGGCGACCGGTACCTCGGAACCATGACAGCTGACGCTGACGCTACACCGGCTCCAGCACCCTCGTAGCAGTAACGCCCACCTGGCAGAGGGCCCACATGGGCCGGGTGGTCGGGAGCCGACCAAGCACTCCCAGTCGGTCCGGGCACACTTTCGCTCTCTTCTACGAGCTGGCCGGTCTCAGCAGTGCCGTGGCCAGGGTGACCGCAACACCGGCAATCGCGCCGGCCGAGTAGCCCAGAGCTGGGCGCCAGTCCCTGCGGTCGGCGCCGGCCTTGACCGATATCCCGAGCGGCCAAGGCGACACGGCGCGTCATTGATCTCGCGGGCCCGCACGCGCTCTGCCATGGTCGAGAGCCTGGAGGCAAGCAACGGGCGTGGAGGCGACTCTCACGGTGCGTCACCCGGTGCGGCGGCGCCGCAGTTCCGTGTGCCACCCGGCTACTCGCTCGTCATCGGCCAGGTACGGCTCCCCAGGTCCCAGCCTCAGATCGATGCCGTACAGGAGGCGCAGCGCCCACAGGGACAGCGCATCCCACTCGAGGCTGTCGTCCGTGTACCAGCGCCCGGCCCATCGGTCAGCCGCATCCCTGCTGACACGCCCCTCGACCACGCCGGAGAACCACGCCTCGATCTCGTCCAGGTCCGGCTGATCAGTGCCCGTCATGGCCTCACCGCCTGATGCGGCATCAGCTTCTCAGGTCCTCGACGAAGGCCGCCCACGCGGCGGTCCGGAACACGAGCGCCGGGCCGCCGGGCACCTTGGAGTCACGGACGGGAACGATGCCGGGGCGGCCGTCTGTGACTTCGAGGCAGTCGCCGCCGCTTCCCCCGCTGTACGTGGACTTGTGCCACGTCGCCGTGGACAGGTCGTTGTCAGATCCGCTGGGCTTCATGGGCGTACTCCTCCGCCACCGAATTGATCAGGGCCAGGGACGCTTCCGGTGACAAGGCGCTGGCCACTACTAGATCGTAGGTCAGTTCGTAGTGCCGGACGAGTGCCGGATCATCCTGCAAGTGCCCAGTGCTCAAGCCCTGGAGGTAGGCGAGCGGAGGTGCGTCGGTGAAGGACATCAGCTTCAGCTGGCCTTCAAGGGCCGTGTGCGCTCCTGCCGAGAAGGGCAGCACCTGGACGATCACCCGATGTCGGCTGGCCAGCGCCGCCACGTGCTCCAGGGCTCCGGCCATCACCGCAGCCCCGCCCGACGTCCGGCGCAAGACCGCTTCATCCAGAACCATCCACAACATGGGCGTTGTTGGGTCGGTGAGGAGCTGGGCTCGCTCCAACCGAACTGCCACCAGCTCGTCGATCGCAGCCTCCGTGGCCGTCGGCCGATAGGCGCGGAACACCGCTCGCGCGTATGCCTCGGTCTGCATCAACCCAGGGATCAGCTGGGGTGCGTACTCGCGGATCGTCTCCGCCACCGCCTCCGCCTCCGCCGCCTCCGCGAAGTGGTCCGGGTACTTCGACTGCTTCAGCGCGGCACAGTTCCGCGCGAAGAACCCGCCCGCGTTCAGCACCCCGTCCAGCTTCTCGGCCTGGTCCGCCTGCATCCGTCGCGTCCCGGCCTCCAGCTGGCCGATGAAGGAGCCGCTGACGAACAGGGGTGTGCCCAGCTCGTCCTGGGAGAGGCCCTCGGTCTCCCGTCTGTGGCGGAGTTCGGCGCCGAGGAGGGCGCGGGGTGAGGACGAGGGATCGAGCTTCTTCGGCCCAGGCATGGCGACTCCCTGTGACACACGTGCGGGTGTTGGAACTGCACCTCTTCCACGGTAGCGAGGAATTGGACACGCTGAGTAGGCATGGCAACTACTCAGCGTGGAAATGGGAAGATCATGATGACGGCTACAGAACGGCGCAAAGAGGCAGCGGGCAGAGTGCGGGCGGCTGAGGACGCGGTGGCGCGCCTGCGGGCCGGGCTGGCGGGGGTCGGCGTGAAGCTGCCGTCCCTGCGGATCGACCCGGTGTCGTGTGCGGGCAGCGAGCCGGTGCCGTTGGTCGACCTCGGGCGCTGCACGATCGACACGGCGCTGCGGCTGAGTGACGAGCTGGCGGGGAAGAAGCGGGAAGCGGCGGCGGCTCATGACAGTTGAAGGACTGGAACCGTGCCTGCCGGAGCCCGGATCGTTCGCCGTGGACGGCCGCGACGGGCGGGTGGGCCGGGTGATGGGGCGCGTCGGACCGTACGTACAGCTGCGTCCGCCGGGCGGCGGGGCGGAGTGGGACTGCCCGCCCGAAGCCGTCCGGCCGGCCCCGCCGGGGCTGGTGCTGCGGGCCCGGGTGACGGAGATCAACCGGGAGGGCCGGTTGCCGTGACGGGGAGGGGCGGCAGTGCGGGCGCCCGGATGCGACGCCGCCCGGGCACAGCTGAACGGCGGGGGTCCGCCCGTGTGTCCGGGCAGACCCCCGCCTCTCGAGCGGTGACGCGTGGTGCTACATCAGGCGGTAGCTCGTGTAGTAGCTGTCGAGCTGGGCGTGGTAGCCCGGGTCGGCCGTGTGCTTGTGCCGGTCGAACTCCGGGGAGTCCTTGATCTGGTCCTTGGTCAGGTCGACGAAGATCTTCTGGTGTTCGGTGTCGATGCCCTTGACCGTGCCGGCGGGCAGCAGGACGTCCTTCCCGAAGATCCAGACGCCGGTGTCGACGACGAGGTAGGCCGAGCCCGCCTCGTCGGAATGCTTGTCGACCTTTCCTACGCTTCCGTCCGTCGCCTCGACCGAGTAACCGGTCAGGTCGGCGCCGGCGGTGTGGCCACTTGTCGGCTGGTAACCCCACAGATGGTTGTTCATCATTGGCTCCTTTCGCGACGGTATTTCGTGTTCGCTGATCCGTGTGCCCCCATTTCGGGAACGCATGCATGCCGTTCGACGAGAAATGGGGGATGCGGGTGGGCCCGGAATCACAGTCCGGGCCGACCCGCATCGTCAGTGTGGGTAAAGGCGTTCTACCAGCGGTACCACCGGCCACGTCGGCCGCCGCTCGCGGTCGGGCGGACGACAAAACCGATCAGCCACACGGCCAGGACGATAATGGCGATCCACCACAGTGCCTTGAGTGCGAATCCGGCACCGAAGAGAATCAGGGCGAGCAGAAGAACAAGTATCAGGGGAACCATTGTTATCAACCTCCAAGGCATCTGGTGCCCTTGAAGTAATTCTCTACACCGATCATCCATGGATTCTTTTTACGACCTTACGGTCGCCCCCGAGGGCCGGTGAAGGCCCGTGGCCGCCATCGGGGACGGCGGCCACGGGCCTTCACGGGTGGGGCGGGTTGCGGCCCGCAGGTGCCTCTCGTTACTTGGGGTCGCGGTCGAACTGTGCCTTCGACCAGCGGTAGCCGAGGACGGTGAGGCCCAGGCACCAGGCGAGGCTGATCCACCAGTTGTTGCCGATCTCGGTGCCGAGGAGGAGTCCGCGCAGGGTTTCGATGGCGGGGGTGAAGGGCTGGTACTCGGCGATCGGCTGGAACCAGCCGGGCATGGAGTCGACCGGGGTGAAGGCGCTGGAGATGAGCGGCAGGAGGATCAGCGGCATGGCGTTGTTGCTGGCCGCCTCCGCGTTGGGGCTGCCCATGCCCATCCCGACCGCGATCCAGGTGAACGCCAGGGAGACCAGTGCCAGCAGCCCGAATGCCGCGATCCACTCCAGGAAGGTGGCGTCCGTGGAGCGGAAACCCATGGCCACGCCGACGGCGCCGACGAGGACGACACTGATGATCGCCTGCAGCACACTGCCGGCGACGTGTCCGAAGAGCACGGACCCGCGGTGGATGGCCATGGTGCGGAAGCGGGCGATGATGCCCTCGGTCATGTCGCCCGAGACGGACACCGCGGTGCCGACCACGGTGGAGCCGATGGTCATCAGCAGGATGCCGGGGACGATGTAGGCGATGTACGCGGAGCGGTCCCCGCCGCCGATGCCGGCGCTCATGGTGTCGCCGAAGATGTAGACGAAGAGCAGCAGCAGCATGACCGGGGTGAGCAGCAGGTTCAGGGTGAGTGACGGGTAGCGGCGCGCGTGCAGGAGGTTGCGGCGGAGCATCGTGGACGAGTCGCGGACGGCAAGGGAGAAGGAGCTCATCGGACAGCCTCCTCGGGCTGGCTGGGCTTGGTGGGCTGGGTGGGCACGCTTGCGCCGGTCAGGGCGAAGAAGACGTCGTCGAGGTCGGGGGTGTGCACGGTCAGTTCGTCCGCCTCGATGCCGGCCGAGTCCAGCCGGTCGAGGACGGAGCGCAGTTCGCGCTGGCTGCCGTCGCTGGGGATCTGCAGGGACAGTGCCTCGTCGTCGCGGGTGATGTCGTTCAGGGCGGCGGCGGCGGACC